>NZ_JAVSCF010000279.1:0-8076 GCF_031932565.1 Streptomyces sp. B1866 | reverse complement strand
GCCCGAGGTCACCGTCACCGGCTGACCCGGCCGCCACGGCCCGCGCCGGACCGTGGCGGCCCGCCCGCGCCCGTAAGCCCCGAGGCCGCCACCGCGGGCCGCCACCCGCCCGGCGCACCCGCCGCGCCGCACCCTACGATCGCCAAACCACGAGGAGGGGGAGCGACCATGTCGCTGCTGGAGACCGTCCGGGGCCCGCAGGACCTCAAAGCGCTGTCCGCGGACCGGCTGGACGAACTCGCCGACGACATCCGCCAGTTCCTGATCACCGCCGTGGCCAGAACGGGCGGGCACCTGGGCCCCAACCTCGGAGTGGTCGAGCTGACCATCGCCCTGCACCGCGTGTTCGACTCGCCCGCCGACCGCATCCTGTGGGACACCGGCCACCAGGCCTACGTGCACAAGCTGCTCACCGGCCGCCAGGACTTCTCCAAGCTGCGCGGCAAGGGCGGCCTGTCCGGCTACCCCTCCCGCGCGGAGTCCGAGCACGACGTCATCGAGAACAGCCACGCCTCCACGGTGCTGGGCTGGGCCGACGGCCTGGCCAAGGCCGACCAGCTGCTCGGCCGCACCGACCGGCACGTGGTCGCGGTCATCGGCGACGGCGCGCTGACCGGCGGCATGGCCTGGGAGGCGCTGAACAACATCGCCGCCGCCAAGGACCGCCCCCTGATCGTCGTCGTCAACGACAACGAGCGTTCCTACGCGCGCACCGTCGGCGGCCTCGCCGACCACCTGGCGACCCTGCGCACCACCGACGGCTACGAGCGCTTTCTCGCCTGGGGCAAGGAGGTCCTGCAGCGCACCCCCGTCGTGGGCCGGCCGCTGTACGAGTCCCTGCACGGCGCGAAGAAGGGCTTCAAGGACGCCTTCGCCCCGCAGGGCCTGTTCGAGGACCTGGGCCTGAAGTACGTCGGCCCGATAGACGGCCACGACACCGCGGCCGTCGAGTCGGCCCTGCGCCGGGCCCGGCGGTTCACGGGCCCGGTCCTGGTGCACTGCCTCACCGAGAAGGGCCGCGGCTACCGCCCGGCCCTGGAGGACGAGGCCGACCGCTTCCACACCGTCGGCGCGATGGACCCGCTGACCTGCCGTCCGCTGGCCCCCAGCGGCGGCCGGTCGTGGACGTCCGTCTTCGGCGAGGAGATGGTGCGTATCGGCGCCGAGCGGCCCGACGTGGTCGCGCTCACCGCGGCCATGCTGGACCCGGTCGGCCTCACCGGGTTCGCCGCCGCGTACCCGGACCGGGTGTGGGACGTGGGGATCGCCGAGCAGCACGCCGCCGTCTCCGCCGCGGGTCTGGCCACCGGCGGCCTGCACCCGGTCGTCGCCGTCTACGCCACCTTCCTCAACCGCGCCTTCGACCAGGTCCTGATGGACGTGGCCCTGCACCGGTGCGGCGTGACGTTCGTCCTGGACCGGGCCGGGGTCACCGGCACCGACGGGCCGAGCCACAACGGCATGTGGGACCTGTCGGTCCTCCAGGTCGTGCCCGGCCTGCGGATCGCCGCCCCGCGCGACGCCGACCAGCTGCGCGCCCAACTGCGCGAGGCCGTCGACGTCCGCGACGCGCCGACCGTGGTCCGCTACCCCAAGGAGTCGGTGGGCGAGCCCGTGCCCGCGGTCGGCCGGGTGGGCGGCATGGACGTGCTGCTGGCGGCAGGCGGGACACCGGAGCCGGACGGGCCCGCCGACGTACTGCTCGTCACGGTGGGCACCATGGCGGCGACCGGCTTGCAGGCGGCCGACCTGCTCGCCGGGCGCGGCATCCGCTGCACCGTGGTGGACCCGCGCTGGGTCAAGCCCGTCGACCCGGCCCTGCCCGCGCTGGCGGCCCGGCACCGCCTGGTGGCGGTGGTCGAGGACAGCAGCCGCCGCGGCGGCGTGGGCTCGGCGGTCGACCAGGCCCTCCGCGACGCCGGGGTGGACCTGCCGGTACGGACCTTCGGCATCCCGGAGGCGTTCCTGGCGCACGCCAAGCGGTCCGAGGTGCTGGCCGACATCGGGCTCACGCCCGCGGAGATAGCGGGCCGGATCGGAGCGGCCCTGGTCCGCGCGGACGCCGCGCGCGGCGCGGGCCCCGCGGCGGCCGGCCCCGGCGGGACGACGGGCACGGACCCGGCCGCCGGGCCGGACGCGGTCGGCGCGCGGCGCGCCGGCGACGCCGACAGCGAGGAGAGCGACGCATGACAGCCGACGGCCGGGGAGCGGGATTCGACCTCGGCAGGCTGCTGGCCGAGCGCGGCGGCGAGCGGTACGACCTGCACGCCCGCCACCTCAACCACCAGCTGCCGCGCATGCTGCACACCATCGGCTTCGACAAGGTCTACGAGCGGGCCGAGGGCGCGTACTTCTGGGACGCCGACGGCCGGGACTACCTCGACATGCTCGCCGGCTTCGGCGTGATGGGCCTGGGCCGCCACCACCCGGTCGTCCGCCAGGCGCTGCACGACGTGCTGGACGCCCAGCTCGCCGACCTGACCCGGTTCGACTGCCCGCCGCTGCCCGGGCTGCTCGCCGAGCGGCTGCTCGCCCACGCGCCGCACCTGGACCGGGTGTTCTTCGGCAACAGCGGCACCGAGGCGGTGGAGACGGCGCTGAAGTTCGCCCGCTGCGCCACCGGCAAGCCCCGGATCCTGTACTGCGCGCACGCCTTCCACGGCCTGACCACCGGTTCCCTGTCGGTCAACGGCGAGGACGGCTTCCGCAAGGGCTTCGCCCCGCTGCTGCCCGACACGCCCGTCGAGCTGGGCGACCTCGCTGCCCTGGAGCGGGAGCTGCGGCGCGGCGACGTGGCCGGCTTCGTGGTCGAGCCGATCCAGGGCAAGGGCGTCCACGAGGCGCCGCCCGGGTTCCTGCGGGCCGCCCAGGAGCTGCTGCACCGGCACCGGGCGCTGCTCATCGCCGACGAGGTGCAGACGGGCCTCGGCCGCACCGGCGACTTCTTCGCCTACCAGCACGAGGAGGGCGTCGAGCCCGACCTGGTGTGCGTGGCCAAGGCCCTGTCCGGAGGGTACGTGCCGGTCGGCGCCACCCTGGGCAAGGACTGGATCTTCAAGAAGGTGTACTCCTCGATGGACCGGGTGCTGGTCCACTCGGCGAGCTTCGGATCCAACGCCCAGGCGATGGCGGCCGGCCTGGCGGTCCTCGCGGTCATGGAGGACGAGCAGGTCGTCGCGAACGCGCGGCGCACCGGCGACCTGCTGCGCACCCGCCTGGCCGCGCTCGTGGACCGCTACGAGCTGCTGCACGAGGTGCGCGGGCGCGGCCTGATGATCGGCATAGAGTTCGGCCGGCCCAGGTCGCTCGGGCTGCGCAGCCGCTGGGCGGTGCTCCAGGCGGCGCGCAAGGGCCTGTTCGCCCAGATGGTCGTGGCGCCGCTGCTCCAGCGCCACCGCATCCTCACCCAGGTCTCCGGCGACCACATGGAGGTCATCAAGCTCATCCCGCCGCTGATCATCGGCGACCGGGAGGTCGACCGCTTCGTCGACGCCTTCACCGACGTCATGGACGACGCGCACAGCGGCGGCGGCCTGATGTGGGACTTCGGGCGGACGCTGGTGAAGCAGGCGGTGGCCGGCCGCTGACCGGGCCGCCCGCCGGGCGGGCCGCCGGGCCGTCCGGGGCGGGCCATCCGGCGCCGGCGGGCCGCGGCCTAGGGGGTCAGCAGCCGCTCGCGCAGCCGCTGCCGCTGGTCGGGGCCGAACCGCAGCCCCGTCTCCAGGTACCGGTCGACCCCGCCCCAGACGTCCTCGATCGTCTCGAAGGCCGCCGCCAGGTACTCCACGCGGGCGTCGAAGAGCGGGCCGAGCAGCGCCATGATCTCCGGCGACATGCTGGTGGCCGGGTCGCCGTTGCGCCGCACCCGGTAGCGCCGGTGGGCGGCCGCGGACTTCAGGTAGTCCGCCTCGATGGCGTCCCGCTCGACGCCCAGGGCCAGCAGCGTGACGGCGACCGTCAGGCCCGCCCGGTCCTTGCCCGCCGCGCAGTGCATCAGCGCGGGCACCGCGCCGTCCGCAAGGGCGGCCAGCACCTGCCCGTGCTCGGCGGTGCGGGTGCGGATGATCTCCCGGTAGGCGTGCACCATCCGGGCCTCGGCCCGCCCGTCGGCGAGCAGGTCGCGCAGCGTGCCCGGGTCGCCGTCGCGCACCATGCTCCAGAACCCGGCGCCGTCGGCCGGGTCGGTCAGCGGCAGGTTCACGTTCCGTACGCCCGGAAGGGTGACGTCGGGGCCTTCCAGGCTCATGTCCGCCGCGTTGCGGAAGTCGAAGACGGTGTGCAGTCCGAGCGAGGCGAGGAAGGCGGCGTCGGTGGCGGTGGCGTGCGCGAGGTGCCCGCTGCGGTACAGGACGCCGTGCCGGACGCGCCGCCCGTCGGCGGCGGGCAGGCCGCCGACGTCGCGGAAGTTGCGTATCCCGGCCAGTTCGGGCTCGATCGACGGTACCTGCGGCGTCTGCTGCGTCACGGGCGCTCCTCGGGGACGGGCCGCCGCCGCGTTTCGGCGAGGCGGGCTGAGCCGACCCTACGACATGCGCTTTCGCGTGATCAGTGCACTTTGTGCCAGGACCGGCGCCCGCCGCCCGGCCACCGCCGCCCCGCGCGCGCCGGCGCGGCGTACCTCCGCCGTCACACCGGCCGGGGCGGCAGGAGAGGCCGGGGCGCCGACGAGGGGTCCCGGTGGGACAGGGGCAGACCCCCGTGGCGCACGCGCCGTCACTGTCCCTGTCCCACCGGCACCCCTCGGGCCGTTTCCCGTCTCCTCCGCTTCCTCTTCCTCCCGTCCGGCCGTCCGGCTCGCGTGCGCGCGAGGCCCTTCCGCCGCCGCGGCCGGCTCCGGCCGCCCCGCGTTCTCCCGTACCGCGGGGGACCGTCCGGACCGTATGCGCCGGCTAGGCCAGGCGGGCCCAGACCACCCGACCCGGGCCGTCCGTGTCCGGCCGCACCCCCCAGGCGTGGGACAGGGCGTCCACCAGCGCGAGGCCCCGGCCGCCCTCCTGGTCGGCGCCGGCCCGGCGGGCCCGGGGCTCGCTGCCCGCGCACCCCTGGTCGCTGACCGCCAGCCGCAGCCGCGTCCCGCGCAGTTGCAGGTAGCAGCCGATCTCCTCGCTGGAGGTGTGGCACACGGCGTTGGTGAACAGCTCGGACACCACCAGCTCCGCGTTGTCCCGTACGCCCGCGTCGACGCCCCACGTGGACAGCCGTCCCACGACGCGCCGTCTGGCCTCCGCCACCGACGCGCTCATCGCGGGGAGGTGAAACGCGTCCTGGAGGCACGGAGCGGCCAGGACGCCACTGCTCCACGACCGGAGAGCCTCAAAGGAAGGAGCCACGTCGTCACTATGCTCTGTGCGCGTCACGCATGGCAAGGTGCAACCTGTAATTTGCAGAATCGGCGGGCACAGACTGTTCTGCCGACCGGTCGCGTGACAGACTGCTGCCCTGTGAAGGTAGTCGGAGAGGAACGCTAGTGGCGGACGGGCGGGCCGGCGGCGCACCGACCGTGCTGCGGGTCGTGCTCGGCAAGCGGCTCCAGGTCCTCCGGGAGCGGGCGGGGCTGTCGTTCGAGCAGGCGGGCCGCGCGCTCGACGTCACTCACGCCACCATCCGGCGGATGGAGAAGGCCGAGGTCGGCCTCAAGATCCCGTACGTGGAGAAGCTGCTGACCACGTACGGCGTCACCGACCCCGAGGAGCTCGAAGGCTTCCTCGCCCTGGCCCGCGAGGCCAACAAGCCCGGGTGGTGGCACCGCTTCCGGGACGTGCTGCCCGAGTGGTTCAACACCTTCGTCAGCCTGGAGGGCGCCGCCAACCTCATCCGCGCCTACGAGCCGCACTACGTCCCCGGGCTGCTGCAGACCGAGGACTACGCCCGCGCGGTGCTGCGCGCGGGGCTGCCGCACGCCGCGCAGAGCGAGATCGACCGCCTGGTCGACCTGCGGATGGAGCGCCAGGCGCTGCTGCGGCGGCCCGACCCGCCCATGCTGTGGGTGGTGATGGACGAGACGGTGCTGCGGCGGCCCATCGGCGGATCCGGCATCATGCGCACCCAGGTCGTGGCGCTGACGGAAGCCACCGACATGCCGAACGTCCGACTCCAGATCATGCCGTTCGAGGCCGGCCCGCACCCGGCGATGTACGGCCCCTTCCATATCTTCCGGTTCCCGATCCCGGAGCTGCCCGACATCGCGTACACGGAGACGCTGGTCAGCGGCTCCTACTTCGACGAGCGCGACGACGTGGCGGCCTTCCTGGAGGCCTTGGACCGGATGTGCGCGCAGGCCGCGCCCGCACAGAGCACTCAGGCCATGCTGAGTGGCATTTGCAAGGAGATCTGAACTCTATGGATCGCACTGGCCGTGACCGCATCTACAACGGAATGCCGGCGAGGGACCTCGGCACCGAAGGCTGGCTCAAGCCGTGGAGCGGTGGCAACGGGGGAAGCTGCGTGGAGGCGCTGCGCCTGGGGGACGGGCGGGTGGCGCTGCGCCAGTCCGCGGATCCCGACGGGCCCGCCCTGATCTACACCCACGGTGAGATGAAACGGTTCATCATGGGGGCGAAGGAGGGGGCCGCCGACTTTCTCATCGCCTGACGGAGCCCGGCCCGAGGGCGGTCCCCGGCCGGTCGGACCCCTCGGACAGCCCCGGCCCGGTGCGGGTGCGCGGCCGGCCCGGGTGCGGTACGGGCACGGCGGGCCGGGGGCGCGGTGAGTCGCCCCGGCCCGCGCGGCGCAGCTCACCGCGCACCCCGTACGGCGTGGACGGCGGCGCGCGGTGCGGCGTGCTCGGGGCTCCGGCCCGGTCCGGCCGTACACCGCGCCGCCGCGAGGCCCCTGACGTACACTTCCGGCACGTGGCGCACACCGGCCGCAGGCCCGGAACCAGGTCCCCCGTCTCGGGAGTTGTCCCTGACGAGGACGACCAGACCACGGGGTGATCCGCCCCCTCACCCAGGAGGTGCCGTGACCCGCTCCAGCCAGAAGAGCTCCCGGCTCGCCGCAGCCCTGCGCCCCGCCGCCTTCGGCGCGGACCCCGCCGGGGAGCGGATGGCGCGCATCAGGCGGTCCCCGCACTTCGCGGACGGCGCGTTCACCAATCCGGTGGCCGCCAGCACAGTGCCCTCCGGCTCGCTGCTGAAGTTCGCCGCCGCCTTCTTCCGCAAGGAGGACCGCCTGCGCAGAACCCCGGCCGGCGCCGTGCCCGTCCACCCGACCACGCTCGCCGACCTGGCCGCGCCGCCCGCCTCCGGGCTGCGGCTGACGTGGATGGGGCACTCCAGCGTGCTGGCCGAGATCGACGGGCGGCGGGTGCTGTTCGACCCGGTGTGGGGCGAGCGCTGCTCGCCCTTCGCGTTCGCCGGCCCGCGGCGGCTGCACCCGGTGCCCGCGCCGCTCGCGGAGCTGGGACCGGTGGACGCGGTGGTCATCTCCCACGACCACTACGACCACCTCGACATGCCCACCATCCGCGCCCTGGCCCGCACCGGCACCCGGTTCGTCGTCCCACTCGGCGTCGGCGCGCACCTGGAGCACTGGGGCGTGCCCGCCGACCGGACGACCGAGCTGGACTGGCACGAGAGCGTCAAGGTGGACGGGCTGCTGCTGACCGCCGCCCCGGCGCGCCACTTCTGCGGGCGGGCCCTGCGCAACCGGCAGCACACGCTGTGGGCCTCCTGGGCGGTGGCCGGACCCGAGCACCGCGTCTACCACAGCGGGGACACCGGCTACTTCCCCGGCTTCGCGGACATCGGCGCCGCACACGGCCCGTTCGACGCGACGATGATCCAGGTCGGCGCCTACAGCGAGTTCTGGCCGGACATCCACATGACGCCCGAGGAGGGCCTGCGGGCGCACACCGACCTCCAGCGCGGCGACGCCGGCCACGGGGTCATGCTGCCGATCCACTGGGGCACCTTCGTGCTGGCCCAGCACCCGTGGGAGGAGCCGGCCGCGGGGTCGGTCGCCGCGGGGCGGGCGGTCGGCGCCACGGTGGCCGTGCCCCGGCCCGGCCAGCCCTTCGAGCCGGCCGCCGCCCCGGCGCTCGACCCCTGGTGGGAGGCCGTGGCGGCGCGGGCCCGC
>NZ_JAVSCF010000278.1:0-8117 GCF_031932565.1 Streptomyces sp. B1866 | reverse complement strand
GCGTGCCCGCGGACCGGCCGCGGCGCGTGCCCGCGGACCGTCCGCACGCGCGGGCGGCCACGCGGCCCCCGTCGGAGGCGCGAGGCGCCGTCACTCCCGGCCGAGCACCGCCAGCGCCGTGTCGAACGCCGAGTCGCGGCGGTGGGCGAACTCCTCCGCCGTGAAGACCGGCGTGGCGACCTGCGGCGGGATGCCCGCGCCGTCGTACGTGCGGCCCGCCGCGTCCAGGAACTCCTCGTTCGGCAGGCCGAAGCCCCACGGTTCGGCCACGCCCGGCAGGCCGGGCAGCACCCGGTCCATGACGTCGGAGAAGACGCCCTGGGTGCTCTCGCCGATCCGGACCGTGCGCCCGGGACGGCCCATGAGGGCCTGCGTGAAGGACTCCCCGGCGCTCATGGTCGAACCGCTCGTCAGGACCGCCACCGGCCCGGTGTACCGGGGCGCGTGCGCGGGGCGCACGGGGATCGGCTGGGGCGCGGTGTGGCGCATGGGGTGGTCCGGGTCGTTGCGCGCCCGCTTGGCGTACGCCAGGTACGGGCGGTCGGCCAGCCGGGCCGCGATCTTCAAGCCGAGCGCGTCGTAGCCGCCGCTGTTGACGCGCAGGTCGATCACCAGGCCGCGCAGGCGGGCGGTGCGCTCGGGGTTGAGGACCGCGTCCAGGGCGCGATCCAGCTCGGCCGCCTCCCGCGCGTACGTGCCGTCCTCGACGTAGTCGGCGAAGGCGGAGACGCGCAGGTAGCCGCGGTCGCCGGGCAGGTCGAGGTAGCTGATGTGCCCGTTGGCGAAGGACTGGATCCGCTTCCGGCCGGGGTCGTGCAGGTCGCGGTCGGCCACGTACGACAGGATCTTCGCGTCGTAGTCCGGGCTGGGCGGCGTGGTGCCCGGCCTCCCTTGCGCGAAGCCGCCGGCCGGGGGCGCGGAGACGTACACGTGCGCGTCGTACAGCGGCTCGACCATGGCGCGCAGGACCGCGAAGAGCCGCGCGGGCGTGGTCTCGTCGGTGACCTGCGGGCGGTAGCGGTCGCGGACCGCCTCCCAGTCGACACCCTTGGCGGCGAAGAACGGGTAGTTCTCCCGGAACGTCTCCCAGAACACGTCGAACACCGCCCGCGGCCCCTTCGGCGCGGCGCGCAGGCACGCGGCGGGCAGCTCCGCGACGCGCAGCAGGCGTGCGTCGCCGGCCGCGCCGTCGCCGTGCAGCACCGCGCGGCCGGGCAGGGCCCCGGGCCGCAGGACGACGGACCCGGCGGACAGGTCGTAGCGCACCGCGCCGTGCTCGTCGGCCGGGCCCGCCGCCTCGCCCGTGCCGCCGGGCAGGCAGCTCACCGACGTGGTCTGGTACAGCTCCAGGTGCCCGCCCGCCACGCGCAGCACCGTGCCGTAGCCGTCCGTCCGCCAGACGCCGTCCACCGCGTCCGCCCGCGCCGCCACGGACCGCGCCGCGCCCGCCGGGGCCGCCGCCGTCGCGGCGGGCGCCGACAGCCCGGCTCCGGTCGCGGCCACGGCGGCTATGGCGGCTGTGGCGGCCGTTCGCATCCCGCGCCTCACGTGCCCGTACCCCGTCCTTCTTGATCGCTTCTCGTGCGCCCAGTATCGGCGGGGCGGGGAGGGCGGGGACATCCGGCCCGCGGGCCCGTCGCGGGTGGGGTTAACCCCAGCCGGGCGGCGCGGCGGCCGGGTCGCGGGCACACGGCGGACCGGGCGGTCAGCGCGGGACGGGGCCGTGCGGACCGGGCGGTCAGCGCGGGATGGAGGTCAGTGCGGGATGGAGTCGATCAGCTCGCGCGCGCCCTGGCGCAGCAGCGTCACCGCGACGGACGTGCCGAGGGTGGCCGGGTCCAGCGGGCCCGCCCACTCGTGCGCGTCCAGCACCGTCTTGCCGTCCGGGGTGAAGACGCGGGCGCGCAGGTGCAGCCGCCCGTCGCGCTCCGCACGCGCGTACCCGGCGATGGGGCTGTTGCAGTGCCCCTGGAGCACGTGCAGGAACATCCGCTCGGCCTCGGTCTCCCGCCAGGTGGCCGGATCGTTCAGCGCGCTGACGACCTCGATCACCGGCGCGTCGTCCTCGCGGCACTGGAGCCCCAGCACGCCCGCGCCGATCGGCGGGCACATGCGCTCCGTCGACAGCACCTCGCTGATCCGGTCCGTCCGCCCGATCCGCTCCAGGCCGGAGAGCGCCAGCAGCAGCGCGTCGGCCTGGCCCGCGTCCAGCTTCTCCAGGCGCCGGTTGGCGTTGCCGCGGAACGGCACGCAGTGCAGGTGCGGGTGGGAGGCGGCGAGCTGGGCGACGCGGCGCACCGACGAGGTGCCGACGCGGGTGCCGGCGGGCAGCGCGTCCAGGGTCAGGCCGCCCGGGTGCAGGAGCGCGTCGCGGATGTCGTCCCGCTTGAGGTACGCGGCGAAGACCGTCCCGGCCGGCAGCGGCCGGTCGGCGGGCACGTCCTTCATGCAGTGGACGGCCAGGTCGGCCTGCCCGGCGAGCAGCGCGGCGTCGACCTCCTTGGTGAAGGCGCCCTTGCCGCCGAGCCGGCCCAGGTCGCCGGTCCAGCGGTCGCCCGAGGTCGTGACCGGCACGACCTCGGTGCGCAGGCCCGGGTTGCGGGCGGACAGCTCGGCTCGCACCCGCTCGACCTGGGCCAGTGCCATCGGCGAGGAGCGGGAGACGATGCGGATCGACTCGACAGGGGCCATACGCGCCACGATAGTCCGTCGGTCTCCGGCCGCGGGCACCAGGACTCCACCATGCGGCCACCGGCCGCGACGTATCGGGTATTCCGGTCTCACCGGGTGAGTCGCCCAGCCCTGCGCGGCCGTCCCGCGCGGGAGCGCGTTCCGGTGTGCGCCGGCACGCGCGGGACGGCGTTTCCGCGCGGGCCGGGGCGGCGGTCCGTACTGCCCCGGGGGCCGGGGTGCGCCGTCTCGGGGCGGTGGCCTGCGCCGCCCTCGGGTCGGTCGGCGCGGCCGTCCTGGGCCGGTGGTACGGCGGCGCGGGACCGAGGCTCCGACCGGCCGGGAATAGACCGGAGCCCTTCTCCGGTTACCTTGGCGCGGCGGTACGAGACCGGCGCGCCACTCCGGCCCGTACGGACGCTGTCCTGTGCGGACGCGACGGCCCGTACGGACGCTGCCCGTACGGACGGGGCGCCCGTACGGACGGGGCCCGTGCGGCGCGGGGGCCCGGCCCGCCGCGCGCGGACGCGGGTGCGGGCGCGGCCGGGCGCCGGAGAGGCACCGCAGCGCGGCGCCCGGACAGCCGAGAGCCGGGGCACGAGACAGGAGAGGCGGTTCCAGCGTGGCCGACGAGCGGGACGAGACCATCCGGGCCAGGTCGCGGGGCAGCGCGCCCGTGCCGCTGTCCGTGCTGGACCTGGCGGTCGTCGGCAGCGGACTGACCGCCTCCTCCGCGCTGCGTACGACGGTGGCGCTGGCGCGGCTCGCCGAGCGGCGCGGCTACCACCGGTTCTGGGTGGCGGAACACCACTCCATGCCCGGCGTCGCCAGCTCCTCCCCGGCCGTCATCCTCGCCCACCTGGCCGCGCACACCCGCCGCATCCGGCTCGGCTCCGGCGGCGTCATGCTCCCCAACCACGCGCCGCTGGTCATCGCCGAGCAGTTCGGCACCCTGGAGGCGCTGGCGCCCGGCCGGGTGGACCTCGGGCTCGGCCGGGCGCCGGGCACCGACGGGGTCACCGCCGCCGCGCTGCGCCGCACCGACCGGCTGAACGAGGCGGCCGACGACTTCCCGCGCCGGCTCGCGGAGCTGATCGGCTTCCTGGACGACGGCTTTCCCGACGGGCATCCGTACGCGCGTGTCCACGCCGTCCCGGGGCCGGTGCAGGGAAGCGTGCCGGGCGGGGTGCAGACGGCCGACCGGCCGCCGGTGTGGCTGCTGGGGTCCAGCGGGTTCAGCGCGCGGCTGGCGGGCACGCTCGGCCTGCCGTTCTCCTTCGCGCACCACTTCTCCTCGGCGCACACCCTGCCCGCGCTCGACCTGTACCGGGCGTCCTTCCGCCCGTCGGCCGTCCTGGACCGGCCGTACGCGTCCATCGGCGTGGCCGCGCTCGCGGCCGACGACGAGCGGGAGGCGCGGCGACAGGTGCTCACCGGCGCGCTGTCGATGATCCGGCTGCGCACGGGTCGGCCCGGCCTCGTCCCGACGCCGGAGGAGGCCGAGGCGCACCCGTTCAGCGCCCTGGAGCGGGAGTTCGTGGACAGCTGGCTGGCGAACGTCGTGTACGGCACGCCCGACGCGGTACGGGACGGGCTGGACGAGCTGGTCAAGCGGACCGGCGTGGACGAGATCAAGATCACCGGCTCGGCGCACGGCCGGTCCGCGCGCCTGCGGTCGTACGAGCTGATCGCGGACGCGTACCACCTGCCGGTCCTGGACGGGGACGCCCCGGACCCGGACGGCCGCGCCTGAAGCGCGGCCCAGGACGGTTGCGCGTTACGCGTGAGCCCCAGGACGGTTGCGCGTTACGCGCGGGCCCTGCCGACGGGCCGCGACACGCGGCCCGCCGCGACGCGCCCGGCCCGAAGCGGGGCCCGTCGCCCGCGGCCCAGGACGGTGGCCCGAACGGGTGGGGGCAGCCCAAGTCCCAGGGGCAGCCGGGTCCGAGGGCACGGGCCGCGCCCGCCGCGTCCGGGACCCGGCCCGGCGGACCGCCCGCCCGTACGGGCTGTACGGGCCCCCAGCGGGACCGGACCCGCGGGCGGCCCGTCTCAGCCCGCCAGCAGCGCCGAGATGCGGTCCGGCGCCACCGCTCGCGAGTAGAACCAGCCCTGGCCGGTGTCGCACCCGATACGGCCCAGCCGCTCTGCCTGCTCGGCGCTCTCCACGCCTTCCGCCGTGACGGACAGGCCGAGCCGGTGCGCGAGGTCCACCAGGGCCTCGACAATCGTTTCGTCAGCGGGATTCGGGTGCTCTTCGGCGCGGAAGCCGCGCACAAACGATCCGTCGAGCTTGAGGGTGGAGACCGGCAGCCGGCTGAGGTAGGCCAGGTTGGAGTAGCCGGTGCCGAAGTCGTCGATGGCGATGGCGATGCCCATGTCGCTGAGCTGCTGGAGCGCCTGCGAGGGGCGGCCCGCCGAGCCCATCACCGCGGACTCGGTCAGCTCCAGCTGGAGCAGGTTCGGCGGCAGCCCGGTCCTGGCCAGGATCGCGCCGACGTCGGCGACCAGGTCGGAGTCCCACACCTGGCGGACGGCGACGTTCACGCTGACGAAGATCGGCGCCCGGGGGTGGGCGAGCTGCCACGCGCGGGCCTGGCGGCAGGCGGTCTCCAGCACCCACCGGCCCAGCGGCACGATGGCGCCGCTGTCCTCGGCCAGCGAGATGAACCGATTCGGCGCCAGCCGTCCGAACCGCGGGTGGTTCCAGCGCACCAGCGCCTCGACGCCGCGCACCGCGCCGTCGACCAGGCCGACCAGCGGCTGGTAGTCGAGCACGAACTCCTCGCGCTCCACGGCCGGGCGCAGCGTGGAGGCCAGCGCCTGCCGGGTCATGCGGTGCGCGTTGCGCTCGGGGTCGAAGAGGGTCCAGCGGGCCTTCCCGTCCTCCTTGGCCCAATAGAGGGTGGTGTCGGCCGCCTGCATCAGCCAGGTGGTGTGGATGCCCGCGGCGGGCCGCTCCACCACGCCGATGCTCGCCGACACCGACAGCCGCTGCCCGGACACGTCGAACGGCCGCTGGAGCGCGGCCAGGACCGTGCGGGCCAGCTCGCACAGCTGCTCGGTGCCCTCGGAGTCCTCCACCAGCAGGGCGAACTCGTCCCCGCCCAGGCGCGCCACCAGGTGCCCGTCGGGTGCGGCGCACTCCACGAGCCGCTGGGCGACCGCGCTGAGCAGCCGGTCGCCGACCCGGTGCCCGAGGGTGTCGTTGATCGCCTTGAAGCCGTCCAGGTCGAGGTAGCACAGCCCGATGCGGCGGCCGCTGCCCGGGTCGTACGAGGCGGCCTCCAGCGCGGAGGCGAGTTTGTCGAAGAAGAGGTTCCGGTTGGGTAGCCGGGTGACCGGGTCGTGCATCTGGAGGTGGCGCAGCCGGGCCTGGAGGTCGCGCCGGTCGCTGATGTCGGTGACCGACAGCAGCACGTTGCAGCTGTCCGGCACCGGTTCGACGGTGATCTCGGCCCACAGGCTGTGGCCGCCGGGGCGCTTCAGACGGCGGGTGCACAGCAGCCGCCCGCGGCGGCCGAGCAGCACCTCGCGGTACTCGGACCAGGTGCGCGCGTCCTCCCGCAGGTCGGCCAGGTCGGCGGCGTCGCGGGCGGTCAGCAGGGCCGGGTCGGTGCTCAGCAGGGTGCCGAGCGCGGGGTTGGCGTCCAGCACCACGCCGTCCCGGCCGACGATCGCCATGGCCAGGCGGGCGGCGTGGAAGGCGGTGCGGTAGTCGCTCGGCTCGGGAGGGCGGTCGGGGAGCCCCGACGGGTGGTCGGAGAGCCCCGAGGGGTCCGGGAGCGGCGCGGGAGGGTCGGGCAGCGCCGGCGGATGGTCGGACAGCGCCGGGGCGCGGTCCGCGCGCGCGGGGGCGCGGTCCGGGAGCACGGTGGCGCGGTCGGGCAGCGGGGTGGCGCGGTCGGGCAGCGCCGCGGGCCGTTCGGGCACGGCCGCGGGGCGGTCGGGGATCACCGGCAGGGTGGTGCGAGGGGCGCGGTCCTGGCCTTCAGGGGATCCGCTCACCGCTCGCTCCCGCGTGGCGCTCGTCGGTTCGTACTCGTACAGGTCTGTCGTACACGTCTCGTGCATGTCTCACACCGGGTGTCGGGCGGACGTTGAATGTGCACCCGAGTGGGGAATTCCCGTTGGAAATGTGCCGATCATAGAGGCTCCCACTCTGGGCCTTCCAGCAGGGCAAGCGCGACCAGCGGCGCGTCGCACCGGTGTTTGGCCGTATTTGCTCGACTCTGCACGGACCTTCTGCTCTCATGACCGACTGTGACCGTCTGTTACGTACCCGAATCGTGGGCAGTTCACTCGACCGGGTCAGGGCAACAGGGCGTAATCCCTATAAGCGGCAGAAGGTGGAGGGGGCGTACCGCACGACGCCCAGGAGGTCGACATGGCACGCTGTCGCGTCCCCCAGGGCCCCCGGAGCGCCGGCCGGCCGCCGTCCCTGCGCCGCGCGGGAGCGGTCCTGACCTCGCTCAGCGCCGTGGTCGCCACCACCGTGGTGGCCGGACCGGTCGCGGCGGCGGGCGCGGACGGCCCGTGCACCCTGCGGCGCACCGGCGCGCACCACTCCGAGGGGCTCGACTCCTGGGACACGCGCTACCCGCGGCCCACGCGCGCCCTTGACGCCGTGATGGTCTTCCTGGCCTTCCCCGACGCCCGGCCCCGGCTGACCCCGCGCGCGGTGGCCGCCGACCACGTCCCCGGCACCACCGCCTTCTTCCGGCGCGCCTCCTACGGGCGGTTCCGGCTGCGCGTGCACCCGGTGAACCGGTGGATCGCCATGCCCCGAGCCTCGTCCTCGTACGCCATACGGCGCGACTGGGACACCGGCCACCGCGCCGCCTACCTGCGCGACGCGCTGGCCGCCGCCGACCCCGCGGTGGACTTCCGCGCGTACGACATCGTCTACCTGGTCGCCGACCCGGACGCGCCCGGTGTCGACCCGGACGCCACCAAGGTCGTCAACTTCGACCAGCCGCCGCGGGCGGACGGCACCGCGCTGCGCCGCCTCGTCACCGTCTTCGAGCGGCACCCGCCGGACCGCCACGTCCTGGCCCACGAGACCGGGCACGTCCTGGACCTGCCCGACCTGTACCACCGGCCGGAGGACGGCGGCGGCGACTGGGACACCCACGTGGGGGACTGGGACCTGATGGGCAGCCAGTTCGGGCTCGCGCCGGAGCCCTTCGGNGGGGACTGGGACCTGATGGGCAGCCAGTTCGGGCTCGCGCCGGAGCCCTTCGGCTGGCACAAGTGGAAGCTGGGCTGGCTGACCGGCCGCCAGGTCGCGTGCGTGCGCGCGACGGGCGGCACCCGGCACACGCTGCGCCCGCTCAGCGCGCCCATGGCGGCGGACGGGGCGCGGCCCGGTCCGGTCCGGTCCCGGCGGCCGGGCTCCGTCCGGGCCGCGGCGGCCCGCGCGGGCGGGCCCGGGGGCGGAGCCGCGG
>NZ_JAVSCF010000277.1:0-8152 GCF_031932565.1 Streptomyces sp. B1866 | reverse complement strand
CGGCCGGGCGGCGCACCGCGGTGCGCGGGTCCGGGGCCGCGCCGTGCGCGTCCGCGGGCGGCTGGGCGCCCGGGGCTCCGGCAGGGGCGGCCGCCT
The DNA here is from genome assembly GCF_031932565.1 of Streptomyces sp. B1866. Classification (NCBI taxonomy): domain Bacteria; kingdom Bacillati; phylum Actinomycetota; class Actinomycetes; order Kitasatosporales; family Streptomycetaceae; genus Streptomyces; species Streptomyces sp. B1866. The sequence goes on along the minus strand of NZ_JAVSCF010000277.1, from coordinate 8,056 downwards.
GCCGGGCGTCGGGGGAGGTGGGATGCTCCGTCACCGTAGGGTTTCCATCCGTCCGGGGCGGTCAGGCGCGTCGCCGGCAGTGCAGAAAGAGCTGGATCTCGGGTGGTACGTCCGTACTGGCCGGGGCGTACGCGCGCGCGTCCTCCCCGACCACGTCGAAGCCCGCTTCGCGCACGACCTCGCGCAGTTCGTCCCGCAGGTAACCCGATACCCGGACGGTGTTGCCCAGGAACGGGACGGCGAAATCGTCCACGTCCGACTCGACCATGGCCAGGGCCAGCGGCCCGCCGGGTCTGAGCACTCCGCGCAGGGTCCGCAGCGCGTACGGGATCTCCGGGCGCGGCAGCATCAGCAGCGAGAAGAAGGCCGCGGCGCCGTCGAACGGGCCGAGGTCCTGCGGGCCGCCCGGCCCGAGCCTGCCGCCCGCCCGCAGGTCCGCGATATCCGCATGGTGGAAGGCGGCGTCCGGCACGGTGTCCCGCGCGAGCTTGACCATGCCCGCCGAGATGTCGATGCCGACGACCCGGTGGCCGGCCTCGGCGAGCTGCCGGGCGGTGGGAACGCCGGTGCCGCTGCCGATGTCCAGCACGCGCGAGCCGGGCGGCAGGGCGTCAGCCAGCCAGCGCCCGGCTGCGATCTGACCCTCTTTCTGTGGAAAAGCCTCGTCATAGCGGTCGCCGATCGCGTCGAACGCCTCCGCTTGGCCGCTGCGGTCCAGCGCCAGCCGGTCGAACCCGGGATAGGCTTCATAGCCTTCGCCGCTTTCGCTCACGTTTCGCCCCTCCTGTGACCCTGCGTCAGAATTCGCGCATCGTCCGTGAGTTGCGCTGTGCCGTTTACCGGACCCTGCGGCCTTCCGGACGACGATCCTACGTTTGAAACACAGGGGCGCAGCAAGAGGTTCACGACTCCGACTGCGCCGACGTGCGGCGCCCGTCCGGCCACGCCACCCGCTCCGCGCGGTCGGTGGGCACCGGCGGCCCGGCCGCGCGGCCCGGCCCGCCGGCGCCTTCCGGGCCGTACGGCTGGGCGCCGCCGCCCCTGCCGCCGCCCCTGCCGTCCCCGCCGTCCGTACCGTCAGTATCCGGGGAAACGCCCGGGCCGTCCCGCCGGTCCGTACGGTCCCAGTCGACGGGCAGCGCGGGCACCGGCCACGCCGGGTCCGGCCGCCAGTGCTCCCAGCCCTCCCGGAACGGTGCTCCCCAGGAACCGATGAGATCGACGGCGGCCGCCCCCGCGCCCCGTACCCGCTCCGCCTGCTCCGGGGCCATCAGGCCCGCCCGCTGCGCCTGCGCGAACTCGTCCTCGTCCTTCCATTCCCAGCTGCGGTCCGGGTAGACCGCGATGTCGAGGAAGTGGTCCTCGGAGTCGACGCCGCCGTGCCACCGGACCCGCGGCTCCTCCAGGTTCACGTACCAGTTCTTGAACCGCCAGCCCGGTTCCCAGAACAGCCACACCGACCACGGCTCGCCGGCCCTGGCCAGCTTCAGCACCCCGGTGCCGGTCCAGCGGGACAGCGCGGTGGTGCGCGGCTTGGTGTAGCGGGTGGACAGCGGCTCGCGGTGCACCGAGGTGCCGTCGGCCAGCTGGGGCCGGACGCACGCCGTGCCGGGCGCCAGCCACACCGCGAGCAGGTCGGCGGTGTCCCGTACGACGGTGACGGGGCGGCAGATGTGGATGCGGTCGGTCGCGTTGGCCCGGTACCGCCACAGGATCTGGTCGCCCGGCGCCCACCGGGCGCCGCCTGCCGTGCCGGCCGTCTCCACGGAGTGCGCTGTCATGAGCAGATCTTAGGTGCGGGTGGGAAGCCGCGCCGTGACATATGCCGCACTGGCTCCTCACGATGCGTGCACGCGCGGGCGTACGCCCGGGGCCGGCGGGGCCGCGGGCGCGAGCCGTACGGGTGCGGTGCCGAAGGCGCGGTGCGTACGGGTGCGGGCTTGCGGGGCGCGGTGCGTACGGGTGCGGCGCTTACGTGCGGGTGCTTGCGGGTGGGGTGCTTGCGGGGTGGGGTGCTTGCGGGGTGTGGGGCTTGCGGGTGGGGTGCTAGCGGCTGCGGCGCTTACGGGCGGGTGCTTGCGGGTGGGGTGCTTGCGGGTGCGGCGCTTACGGGTGTGTCATCCGCAGCACGTCCAGCGCCTCGTCGAGCTGCTCCCGGGTCAGCAGCCCCCGGTCCACGTACCCCTCCTCCAGCACCACCTCGCGGATCGTCCGGCGCTCGGCCAGCGACCGCTTGGCGACCCTCGCCGCCTCCTCGTAGCCGATGTACCGGTTGAGCGGGGTGACGACGGAGGGCGAGGACTCGGCGTACTCGCGGGCCCGGTCCTCGTCGGCCGTGATGCCGTCGACCGTGCGGTCGGCCAGCAGCCGGGACACGTTCGCCAGCAGCCGGACGGACTCCAGCAGGTTCTTGGCGATGACGGGCAGCATCACGTTCAGCTCGAAGTTGCCCGCGGCGCCCGCCGCCGCGACCGTGGCGTCGTTGCCGGTGACCTGGGCGGCGACCATGAGCACCGCCTCGCAGATCACCGGGTTGACCTTGCCGGGCATGATCGAGGAGCCGGGCTGGAGGTCGGGCAGGGCGATCTCGGCGAGGCCGGTGCGCGGCCCCGACGCCATCCAGCGCAGGTCGTTGGCGATCTTGGTGAGGCCGACCGCGACGGTCCGCAGCTGGCCGGAGGTCTCCACCAGGCCGTCCCGCGCGCCCTGCGCCTCGAAGTGGTTGCGCGCCTCGGTGAGCGGCAGCCCGGTGGCGCGGGCCACCTCGGCGATGACGGCGGCGGAGAAGCCGGGCGGGGTGTTGATGCCCGTGCCCACGGCGGTGCCGCCCAGCGGCAGCTCGGCGAGCCGGGGCAGGGAGGCGCGCAGCCGCTCGGCGCCGTAGCGGACCTGCGCCGCGTACCCGCCGAACTCCTGGCCGAGCGTCACGGGCGTGGCGTCCATCAGGTGGGTCCGCCCCGCCTTGACGACGTGTGCGAACTCGTCCGACTTGCGTTCCAGCGCGGTTGCGAGGTGTTCCAGAGCCGGGATCAGGTCGCGCGTGACGGCGGCGGTGGCCGCGATGTGGATGGAGGAGGGGAAGACGTCGTTGGACGACTGGCTGGCGTTGACGTCGTCGTTGGGGTGCACGTCCCGGCCGAGGCGCTCGGTGGCGAGGGTGGCGATCACCTCGTTCGCGTTCATGTTGGAGGACGTGCCGGAGCCGGTCTGGAAGACGTCGACGGGGAACTGGTCGTCCCAGTGGCCCTCGGCGACCTCCGTGGCCGCGTCCGCGACGGCGTCGGCCACGTCCTTGCCGATCACGCCCAGGCTCGCGTTCACCGTGGCGGCGGCGGCCTTGATCCGGGCCAGCGCCTCGATGTGCGCGCGCTCCAGGCGCTGGCCGCTGACGGGGAAGTTCTCCACCGCGCGCTGGGTCTGCGCCCGCCACTTGGCCAGGGCGGGCACGCGCACCTCGCCCATCGAGTCGTGCTCGGTCCGGTAGCCCTCGTCGTGCTCCGCGGTCATCACGCCCACCTCCTGGTGCTCATGCGGGCTTCAGCGCGGGCGCGCCGCGGCCTGTTCCCGCCCGCCGTCCTCCGGGTGCCCCGCGGGGCCGGGGCGTACCCGGTCCGTACGGGTCCGTACTGGTCCCGGCCGGTCCGTACGGGCCCGCCGCGGGACGTCGGGGCGCGGCGGCGGACCCCGTACGGGCCGGGAGCCGCCGTACCCCGTCCGCCCCGCTCAGTCCCGTCCGCTGGTCTCCAGCGTGCCCGTGCCGTACAGGACCGCGCCCATGGGCGAGTCCTCCCCGGCGATGTGCGTGCGGATCGACATGAGGTAGTCGTGCCGGCTGACGCGTCCGTCGCCGTCGGCGTCGAGCACGTCGAAGGCCGCCTCGGCGTTGCCGGCCGGGTTGCCCAGCGCGGTGCGCAGCAGGACGAACTCCGGCCGGTCCAGCGCGCCGTCCCGGTCGGTGTCGACGAGGTCGAACAGGGCGCCCAGCGCGGGTGAGCAGATGTTGTCGAACGCGTCGACGCCGACCCACTCCAGGTACTCGTCGAGGGTCATCTTCCCGTCGCCGTCCGCGTCCATCTCGGCCCACGCGCGTTCACCGGCCGCGCGTGCGCGGACGACCATGGGGTCCTCCTCGCCGCGTCTCGTCGCCGCCGTCACCCGGTCGATCCGGACGAAGTAGTCGTCTCTGGAGACGACCCCGTCTCCGTCCCTGTCGAGCGTGGTGAAGACGAGTCGCTTGGCTGTGGTTCCGTTCACTGAAAAGCCCTTCTGCCAGTCCGCCCGGCGGTGCCGCCGGGCTGTCGACTGCCGTTCCCTACCCGGCGCGCCGGTCCCCGAAGGCCGCCGGGCAGGTGACGCCGGGCTCGCCGGCTGAACAGGCGAGAGCCCCCGGCCGCGGGCCGGGGGCTGTCCACGCTGTGTCGCCGGTCCGGGTCAGCCGACGCCCGGGCCCCGGAGCGGGATGCTGGTGACGAAGGGCTGCTCGGGGGACGGGTCGGCGAAGAAGTCGTTCCCCTTGTCGTCCACCACGATGAACGCGGGGAAGTCCTCGACCTCGATCTTCCAGACCGCCTCCATGCCCAGCTCCGGGTACTCCAGCACCTCCACCTTCCTGATGCAGTCCTGGGCCAGCCGCGCGGCCGGGCCGCCGATCGAGCCCAGGTAGAAGCCGCCGTGCCGGGCGCAGGCGTCGGTGACCGCCTGCGAGCGGTTGCCCTTGGCGAGCATGACGAACGAGCCGCCGGCCGCCTGGAACTGCTCCACGTACGCGTCCATGCGGCCGGCCGTCGTCGGCCCGAAGGACCCGGACGCGTACCCTTCCGGCGTCTTGGCGGGGCCGGCGTAGTACACGGCGTGGTCGCGCAGGTAGCCCGGCATCTCCTCGCCCGCGTCCAGCCGCTCCTTGATCTTCGCGTGGGCGATGTCGCGGGCCACCACCAGCGGGCCGGACAGCGACAGGCGGGTCTTGACCGGGTATTTCGTCAGCTCGGCGCGGATCTCGGACATCGGCCGGTTGAGGTCGACGCGCACCACGCTGTCGTCCAGCTGCTCCTCGGTCGTCTCCGGCAGGAAGCGCGCCGGGTCGCGCTCCAGCTGCTCCAGGAACACGCCCTCGGCGGTGATCTTCGCGAGCGCCTGGCGGTCGGCGGAGCAGGACACGGCGACGGCGACCGGGCAGGACGCGCCGTGCCGCGGCAGCCGCACCACGCGCACGTCGTGGCAGAAGTACTTGCCGCCGAACTGGGCGCCGATGCCGATGCGCTGCGTCAGCTCGAACACCTTCTCCTCCAGCTCCTTGTCCCGGAAGCCGTGCCCGGCCGGGGAGCCGGCGGCGGGCAGCGCGTCCAGGTAGTGCGCGGAGGCGTACTTCGCCGTCTTCAGGGCGAACTCGGCGCTGGTGCCGCCGACGACGATCGCGAGGTGGTACGGCGGGCAGGCGGCCGTGCCGAGCGACCGGATCTTCTGCTCCAGGAAGCGCATCATGGACGCCTCGTTGAGCACCGCCTTGGTCTCCTGGTAGAGGAACGACTTGTTGGCCGAGCCGCCGCCCTTGGCCATGAACAGGAACTTGTACGCGTCGCCGTCGGCCGCGTACAGCTCGATCTGGGCGGGCAGGTTGGAGCCGGTGTTCTTCTCCTCCCACATGGTGAGCGGGGCCATCTGCGAATAGCGCAGGTTGAGACGGGTGTACGCGTCGAACACGCCGCGCGACAGGGCCGCCTCGTCGCCGCCCTCGGTCAGCACCCGCTGCCCGCGCTTGCCCATCACGATGGCCGTGCCGGTGTCCTGGCACATCGGCAGCACGCCCGCGGCCGCGATGTTCGCGTTCTTCAGCAGGTCCAGGGCGACGAAGCGGTCGTTGGGGCTGGCCTCGGGGTCGTCCAGGATGCGGCGCAGCTGGGCGAGGTGGGCCGGGCGCAGGTAGTGGGCGATGTCGTGCATCGCCTCCTCGGCCAGCAGGCGCAGCGCCTCCGGCTCGACCGTGAGGAACGTACGCCCGGCTGCCTGAACAGTGCGCACGCCCTCGGTGGTCACCAGGCGGTACGGCGTGGTGTCCTCGCCCAGGGGCAGCAGGTCCGTGTAGGCGAACTCTGGCATGGTGACGGCATTCCTCACTCGATGGGGCTCTACGGCGACCGACGACGACGGTCAGACGGTCAGACGACGGCATCGACGACAGGGACTCGGCGGAACCGGCGGCTCCGGCTGCCGGTGCCGCCCGCCTCGCCCGCCGCCGCCAGCGCTGGCCGCGCTGACGTCGGGGAACGCGCCGGCTTCCACGACAGCGCTTACCAGCGTAGAGCGGGGCACCGACAGCGGGACTTGTGAGGTACGGCTCACACCGGCCGGACGCCGCGCCGGGCCCGTACGCGCTCTGAGGGCGGCGTCGCGCGGGGGCGTACGTCCGTGCCGCGCGGACCTGCGGGCACTCCCGCGCGGGCGGCGCGTACGGGGGTCGGCGCGTACGGGGGTCGGCGCGTACGGGGGTCGGCGCGTACGGGGGTCGGCGCGTACGGGGGTCGGCGCGTACGGGGGTCGGCGCGTACGGGGGTCGGCGCGTCCCGCGCGGGGCCGTACGAACGTCCCGCGCGGGCCCGCGGACCCCTAGTCGCGATCTATCGCGACTGGATAGGCTGGCCCGGTGGACGAACAGCAGCCTGTGCCCCTGGCCAAGCCCGCTCCCGCCGCGGCGCCCCACGCCCCGGCCCCCGCCGCCGGACCGCCCGGCCCCGCCGCGCCGCCCGCCCTGCGGGCCTCCGACGCCGACCGCNCGGACCGCCCGGCCCCGCCGCGCCGCCCGCCCTGCGGGCCTCCGACGCCGACCGCGACCGGTTCGCCGACCTGCTGCGCGAGGCGCTGGCCGAGGGGCGCCTCGACCCGGAGGAGCACGCCGAGCGCATCGACGCCGTCTACCGGGCCAAGACCCTCGCCGAGCTGGAGCCCCTGGTCCGCGACCTGCCCGGGTCCGCCGCGGGGGGCGTGCCGGGGCAGGCCGAGCGCGCCCACGGCGCCGCGCCGGCCTCCCGCACCTCGCCCGCGTCGGAGACCCTGGTGGCGGTCTTCGGCGGCGCCGTGCGCAAGGGCCGGTGGCGGGTGCGGGCCCGTACGCTCGCGGTGGCCGTGTTCGGCGGCGTCGAAATCGACCTCAGCGAGGCGATCTTCGAGCAGCAGGAGGTCGTCATCCACACCGCCGTCCTCTTCGGCGCGGTGGACATCAAGGTGCCGGAGAACGTGTCGGTGCGCAGCGCGGGCACGGGCATCTTCGGCGGCTTCGACGTGGCCACGCGCGAGGACCCCGACCCGCGGGCTCCGGTGGTCGTGGTGGGCGGCTTCGCGCTGTTCGGCGGCGTGGACGCCGAGCCCGAGCCCGGCAAGCGCCTGAAGAACCTGCGGCCTTGACGGATTCGCGGGCCGATTCGCGGTCGGGACGACGGTGTGCATAAGCGCGCGCACAGCGGGTAAGGCTTGGTGCATCGTCTCTCGCACGGCTGATGGGGGTGCGAAGGGGGCCGTATCCGGGAGGCGGGCAAGGGTGACCAACCGGAGCCGTCGTCAGGAGTAGACCGTGCTGCAACCGCATCAGCCCCTGCTGGACGCCGTCGCGCCCCCGCAGCGCATCCCCGCCCGGGAGCAGGGCGCCGGCCCCTGGCACTCCGAGGCGGTGTGCCGTCGGGACGAGGCAGGGCTGTTCTTCGCTCCGTCCAAGGAGCCCACGGCTGCGCGGCTGTCGAGGGAGGAGGCGGCGAAGCGCGTGTGCGCGCGCTGCCCCGTCATGGTGGAGTGCCGGGAGCACGCCCTCCTCCAGCCCGAGCCCTACGGCGTGTGGGGCGGGCTGACCGCGGCGGAGCGCCGGGTCGTGCTGGCCCGCCGCCGCCGTCGCGACACCGAACTCCAGCGCACGATGCCCGTGGCCGCCGCGGGATGAGGACGCGCCGCGCCGGCGGGCCGGGCCCCGAGCGGTCGCCGGGGCCCGGCCCGCGGCATGTCCGGCGCTGAGAACCGCGCCGGCCGCCGGCTCACCCGCGCCGGCTCCGGGCGCTGCCGCGCCGGTCGCGAA
>NZ_JAVSCF010000276.1:0-8152 GCF_031932565.1 Streptomyces sp. B1866 | reverse complement strand
CGCTCTCCCGCTGAGCTAATCGCCCGGGCGCAGGCCCAACCCTAGCGCATGCGCGGGACCGGGAGTGACCGGCCGCGGCCGGCCGGGGAGGCGGCGCGGGTCACTCCTTGGTGTTCCACGGCAGGACGGCGCCGAAGCGCCAGACGTAGGCGGCTACGGCCACGGCGCAGATCGTGACGGCGATGCCGGTGAGGATCAGGTTGCGCTTGCGCACAGCGGGGTCGAGGGCGCGCTGGGCGGCCTCCGTGACCTTGCGCTTGGTCCAGCGCAGCACCAGCTGGGCCCAGACGAACTCCGTGGCCCAGATGGCCATGCCCGCGAAGATCACCACCCAGCCCGGCCCGGGCAGCGGCAGCAGGACGACGCCCGTGGCCACCACCGCCAGGCCGACGACGAAGACGCCGACCTGCCAGCTCAGGTGCAGGGCCCGGGAGCGCTGGATGAACTGGGGCGCCTTCGACCCGAGCGGCGGCTGGGCCGGCTCCTGCGACGCCCCGTCGAGCGTGCCCGCCACCGCGGCGGGCGCCCCGATCGGCGCCGCCCCGTCGGCCTCCGTGGCCCGCGACGGGCTCACGGGCTCGGCGGTCTCCCGCCGTTCGTCACTCTCCGCACTCATGGCGCCCAATTTACATGATCAACCGGTGTCACCGGAATGGCGCAACGGCCTCCGCGAGGGTACCGCCGCACGGGCGACCAGAAGCACCACAAAACGGTCAGAGGGGTTTACAACGGCACCGTAGGTGGCATGTCGATTTCGCCGACGTGCGAACCCCCGAGCGCACACTGAGCGAAAGGCCCTGGCGCTTATGAACACCACGGTCAGCTGCGAGCTGCACCTGCGCCTCGTTGTATCGAGCGAGTCCTCACTGCCTGTACCCGCGGGCCTGCGGTATGACACGGCCGACCCCTACGCCGTGCACGCCACCTTCCACACCGGAGCCGAAGAGACGGTCGAGTGGGTCTTCGCCCGCGACCTGCTCGCCGAGGGGCTGCACCGGCCCACCGGCACCGGCGACGTCCGCGTGTGGCCGTCCCGCAGCCACGGGCAGGGAGTGGTCTGCATCGCCCTGAGCTCGCCGGAGGGCGAGGCGCTGCTCGAAGCCCCCGCGCGGGCCCTGGAATCCTTCCTCAGGCGGACCGACGCCGCGGTGCCGCCCGGCACCGAGCACCGCCACTTCGACCTCGACACGGAGCTCTCCCACATCCTGGCGGAGAGCTGAGGTAACGTCCCGGCCGTCCGACTCGGGGAGACGGCCACCCAGCAGGGACGAGGTCCCGGCAGCGCGCCGGGACGCGACGACACGCGACGCGACAGCGCGCGGGGCACCGGCCGGACGACGGCACGGGCCCCGCGGCACCCGCGGGCGCGGTGCCGCCGCCGCCAGGTCCGCGGCGGCGGCACCGCCGTTCCCGCAGGCGCTAGAGTCGGGCGGGAGCGAAGGGCGGACGGACACGCGCGGTGCGCGTGCGGACGGCCGCCCGGCCCGTCCGGCCAGGGAGCCAACCGTGCTGATCAGTCACGACACCCGGTGCGCGCTCGACGCGGTCGTCGACCTCGTGAACACCGCGCCCGAGGGTGAGGACCACGACGACCTCGCGGACGTCGCCGCACTGCGCGACTTCGTCGAGCGCAACGCCATCAGCGACGTCCGCAGGCTGGACCAGTCCGACCTCGCGGCCGTACGGGCCGTGCGCGGCGCCTTCGCCGAGGTCTTCGCCTCGGACGACACCAAGAGCGCCGCCGATCTGCTCAACGCCATGGTCGCCGAGGCCGGCACCACCCCCCGGCTCACCGACCACGACGGCTACGACTGGCACGTGCACTACTTCGCGCCGGGCGCGTCCGTCGCCGAGCACCTGGCCGCCGACGGCGGCATGGCGCTGGCGTTCCTCGTGGTGGCGGGCGAGCGGGAGCGGCTGCGGCGCTGCGAGGCGCCGGACTGCCGCCGTGCTTTCGTGGACCTGTCGCGCAACCGCTCGCGCCGGTACTGCGACAGCCGCACCTGCGGCAACCGGCTGCACGTGGCGGCCTACCGCGCGCGGCGCCGGGAGGCGGCCCGCTGAGCGATCCGGCCGGGTCACCACCGGTACAGGTCGTGCACGGCCGTGGCCAGCAGCAGCGTGCCGACCACCGCGAGGAACAGCATCAGCGGCGGCTGCGAGAGGGCGAACAGGCAGCCGCGCGGCCGCCTGCCGGGCGGCGCGGACGGGTCGGGCGGCGGTGTGGGGGCCGACTCCCCCGGTTCGTGCGGCATCGTGTGCCGATCATGGCTCAGCGGCCGGCGGGCCCGGACGCGCACACCGGATATTCCGCGTGCCGCTACGGCGAAGGCCCGGGGGCCGCGCTGCGGCAGCGACCGTACGGGCCGTACGCCGCCGGCGCGGGGCCGGCTCCCGCGGGGCCGGCCGGGGCGCTCAGATGCCGTGGCGCTTGAGAATCGCCTCGATGTCGGAGAAGTCCTCCGCCCCGCCGCCGGTCCCGGCCCGCTGCCCGCGCCGCTTGGGGCGCGCGGCGCCGCCGCCCGCGCCGAGAGAGGGCGCGGAGGCGCCCGGGGCCACGGCGTCCCCCTGCTTCCCGTCGGCCACGCCGGCGCGGCGCTGCTCCACCGCGCGCGTCAGCGCGAACAGCAGCCAGGAGACGCCGAGCAGACCGATGCCCACCCACACGCTGGGCTTGAAGACCAGGTCGCGCACCCAGTCCACGACGCCCGCCAGCGCCAGGCCCACGGGCAGCAGCGCGTAGGCGGCTTTCCGGGTCGCGGCCAGGAAGCGTTTGCGGTACGCCGTCATCACGGCGATGCCCAGGCCCGCCGCGGACAGCGCGGCGCAGACGACGTCGGTCAGCATGGGGACTCTCCTGCCCTGGGGGTGCTGTGCCTTCCATCGTGCACCGGGCGGCGCGCCGCGGGCCACGGTGCGCCGCCCGGATCCGGGACATCTCCGGGGCCCTCCTCCCCGGGGGCGAGCCGGTGCGGGAGGCCGGGGGCGGGGCGGCGGACGCGGAGCGCGGGCGGGCGGCGGCGCGAGGGCGCGCCCGCTGCTGGAAGACTGTCCCCATGAGTGACACCGATGTCCCGCGCCCCGTACTCGACGTGTGGTGCGAACTCCAGTGCCCCGACTGCCGCACCGCGCTGGCGGACGTGCGGGCGCTGCGCGCCCGGTTCGGGGACGACCTGGAGGTCCGGCTGCGGCACTTCCCGCTGGAGCGGCACCGGCACGCCTACGCGGCGGCGCAGGCCGCCGAGGAGGCCGCGGCCCAGGGCCGGGGCTGGGCCTTCGCGGAGGCCGTCCTGGAGCGCACCGGGGAGCTGGCCGCGCGGGGCGAGGAGCTGCTGGCCGAGGTGGCCGCGGAGCTGGGCCTGGACGCGGAGGAGCTGGACACCGCGCTGATCGACGGACGGCACACGCTGGCCGTGGACGCCGACCAGGCCGAGGGCAGGGCGATCGGCGTCACGGGCACGCCGACGTACGTGATCGGCGGGGAGCGGCTGGACGGCGGCAGGAGCCAGGAGGGGCTGCGCGCGCGGATCGAGGAGATCGCCGGCCGCCTGCTGGCCGACCGGGCGGCCCGGGGCTGACGGCCGATCGGGCGGCCCCGCGCTGAAGGGCCGGGGCCGGGCGGGCGGTCACAGCAGCGGCTTGTGGAGGTGCACGTCCGTCGCCCGGTAGCCCAGGGACGCGTACAGCCGCTCGGCCGGGGTGTACCCGGCGAAGACGTGCAGGCCCAGGGTGCGCGCCCCGGCCGCCAGGGCCTCGCGCTCCGCGACCAGCATGAGCGTGCGGCCGTGGCCGCGCCCGCGGTACTCCTCGGCCACCTCCACCGCGTACACGTAGGCGTCCACCCCGTCCGGCAGACCGCCGCCCAGGGCCACCCAGAGGGTGCCGACGTCCGCGCCGCCGTGCACGAGCACCCGCAGCGCGGCGCCGGGCGTCGCCGGGCCCTGGTACAGCGCCGCGTACCCGGCCTCCCCACGGGCCTCGGCCTGCTCGTCGGTCAGCCCCCGCTCGCGCCAGTCGCGGACGTAGCCGGCCCGCTCGCGGGCGAGCCACGGCCCGTACTCGGCGTCCCCCATGGGCCGCACCCGGCTGTCCGCGGGCAGCGGTACGGGCCCGGACAGCTCCTTGACCAGGGTGCGGCCGCGCTGGGCGTAGCCGAGGGCGGCGGCGAGGGAGAGGGCGGGCGCGGCGGAGGCGGGGACGCTGACGACGGCCTGCGCGCAGCCCCAGCCGCGCAGCACCTCCTCGGCCGCGAGCGCGGCGACCGTGCCCCGGCCGCGGCGCCGGTCCGGCTCGTCGATGGCCAGGTTCTCGATGCGCCCGGCCCACGTCCCCCAGTGGACGTCGGTGGTGAGGCGGACGGTGCCGACCGGGCGGCTGTTGACGCACACCGCGTACGAGCGGGAGCGCCCGCCGCCGTCGGTGCGCCGTTCGGGTCCCGTAGGGCGCAGGGTGGTGGTCACGAGGGTGTTCTACCGCCGCCCGCGCGCCCCCGTCAGCCCCCGTGCCGCGAACCGGTCCCCGCCGGGCCGCCGGCCGCTCGCGCTTCCCGCGCTCCCGCGCGCGAGGCCCGGTGCCTCCGGCGGGCGCTCACGGGTCGAGGTCGGCCGCCGCCCGCTCGGCGAAGACCCGCGCCGCCTCGGCCGTCACCGGGCCGGGCGCGCCGGGCAGCGAGCGGCCGTCGACCCGGTGCACGGCCTGCACGTCCCGCAGCGTGGACGTCAAGAAGACCTCCTCCGCCCGCTCCAGCACGTCGAAGGGCAGGTCGGTCTCCTTCGCGCCCGTCCACTCCAGCACCAGCGCGCGGGTGATGCCCGCCAGGCAGCCGGACGCCAGGGACGGCGTGTGCAGCTCGCCGTCGAGGACCACGAAGACGTTCGAGCCGGTGCCCTCGCACAGCCGCCCGACCGTGTTGGCCAGCAGGGCCTCGGTGGCGCCCTGCTCGCGCGCGCGGGCGAGGGCCACGACGTTCTCGGCGTAGGAGGTGGTCTTCAGGCCGGTGAGCGCCCCGCGCTCGTTGCGCGTCCACGGCACGGTCACCACGGCCGTGGTGTCGGCGCGGCGCCGGGTCTCGCCCATGGCCACCACCAGCGTCGGGCCCGCCTCGCCCCGGTCGGAGCCGAGCGGGGCGAGGCCGCCGGTGTAGGTGATCCGCAGCCGCCCGAGCGGCGGCGGGTCGACGGCGAGCACGGCCGCGCAGGCCCGCCGCACCTCGTCCAGGTCGGGTTCGGGCAGGCCCAGGCCCCGGGCGGAGTCGGCCAGCCGCCGCAGGTGGCGGGTGAGGGCGAACGGCTTCCCCGCGGCCGCCTGCACCGTCTCGAAGACCCCGTCGCCGACCGTCAGCCCGTGGTCGAACACCGACACGCGGGCCGTCGCCGGGTCGCGCAGCGCCCCGTCCACCCAGATCGCAGGCGTCGACGTCATCGTGGTGTGCCTCCCGTGGTCAGGTGTGCCTGTGACGCCACCCGCAGCAGCCGGGCGGCCTTCAGCTCGGTCTCGTCCCACTCCCGCCCCGGGTCGGAGCCCCAGGTGATCCCGGCGCCGGTGCCCAGGCACAGCCGGGGCCCGCCGGGCGCGGCGCGGTCGATCCAGAAGGTGCGGATGGCCACGGCCAGCGCGCCGGTGCCGCGGTCGGCGTCCACCCAGCCCACGGCCCCGCAGTACGGGCCGCGCGGCACCGGCTCCAGGCCGGCGATGACGCGCAGGGCGCTGGACTTGGGCGCGCCGGTGACCGAGCCGGGCGGGAACGCGGCGGCCAGCAGGTCCGGCCAGCCCGCCCCGGGGGCCAGTTCGCCGCGCACGGTGGACACGTAGTGCACCAGGCCCGGGTGGTGCTCGACGGCGCACAGCGCGGGCACGGTCACCGAGCCGGTGGCGCACACCCGCCCCAGGTCGTTGCGGACCAGGTCCACGATCATCACGTTCTCGGCGCGGTCCTTCGCGGTCAGGTCGGCTGCCTCGCGGCCGGTGCCCTTGATCGGGCCGGACTCGACCGTGCGCCCGGAGCGCCGCAGGAACAGCTCGGGCGAGGCGGTGGCGATCTCCACGCCGTGCGCCGGCAGCCGGACGGTGCCCGCGTACGGGGCCGGGTTGCCGCGGGCCAGCAGCGCGGTGAGGGCGTCGGCGTCCGTGGCGGCCGGATCCGCCGGGTCCGGCAGCGGCGCGGACAGCACCCGGCACAGGTTCACCTGGTAGACCTCGCCGGCCGCGACGCGGTCCCGGATCCGCCGTACGCCGTCGGTGTAGGCGGCCCGGTCCAGGGACGAGGTCCACCCGGCCGCCGCCGGGCCGCGCCAGCGCCCGGGCGCGGGTCGGCCCTCGCGGCGTACGTCGGCGAAGCGGGCGCACGTCACGCGGCCCTCGAAGTCCGCGACCACGGCCCAGAAACCCGCGCTGTCCAGGGCCGCGGGATCGCTGGTCACGTCGCGCAGACCGGTGGCGAGGAGGCCGCCGAAGCGGGCGAGGGCGGGCAGGTCGGACACGGCGTCGAGTCTAAGGCGACGGGCCGCGCGGACGGCGGGCGGCGGCGCGCGCGGCGGCGCCGGGACGGCGGGCGGGACTTATGAAATTTGAGCTGGCCCGGGAATCCGCTAAAGTTCAACACGTCGCCGGGACGCGTGAGTGCCCCGGAGGAACGGCACCTGCGGACGTGGCTCAGTTGGTAGAGCATCACCTTGCCAAGGTGAGGGTCGCGAGTTCGAATCTCGTCGTCCGCTCGAAGTAGGGGTTCGCGGCCCCTGCGGCTGGTGGAGTGGCCGAGAGGCGAGGCAACGGCCTGCAAAGCCGTCTACACGGGTTCAAATCCCGTCTCCACCTCGGANGGTCGCGAGTTCGAATCTCGTCGTCCGCTCGAAGTAGGGGTTCGCGGCCCCTGCGGCTGGTGGAGTGGCCGAGAGGCGAGGCAACGGCCTGCAAAGCCGTCTACACGGGTTCAAATCCCGTCTCCACCTCGGACGATTAGCTCAGCGGGAGAGCGCTTCCCTGACACGGAAGAGGTCACTGGTTCAATCCCAGTATCGTCCACCGGGGCCTTCGGGCCCGTACGCGCGATTAGCTCAGCGGGAGAGCGCTTCCCTGACACGGAAGAGGTCACTGGTTCAATCCCAGTATCGCGCACACCGNGCGCTTCCCTGACACGGAAGAGGTCACTGGTTCAATCCCAGTATCGCGCACACCGATCGGCCGGAGGCCGGGGCTGCACGCCCCGGCCTCCGGCCTTTCCCCGCTCCGGTACGCCGTCGCGCGGTGTACGTACGTACCTGCTACCGGTCGGCCCGGGCCGACCGGTCGTCAGGACGAGAACAGCATGTGGCCGAAGCTGCGGTGCCGGTGGTGTCCATGATGCCCGTGGTGCCCCTGGTGCGGCGCGCCCCAGGCGGGCGCGGCCGGAGCCGCCGGGTAGGCCTGCGGGGCCGGTGGCGGCGGCGCCTGCTGCGCCCACTGCGACTCAAGCCGGGTCAGCGCCTCCAGCTCCCCGTAGTCCAGGAAGATCCCCCGGCAGCCGCTGCACTGCTCGATCTGCACACTGTTGCGGTTGTACGTGTGCATGGGCGCGTGGCACTTGGGACACTGCATGGCCCGCTCAACTCCTCGAAAGGTCACGACGGTACGCAACCGGGGTATCCCGGGCGCGTGCGCTCACCCTATTGCCTCGGCGGTCCCCGCGGACGGCTTCAGTCCTACGATCCGCGTGCAGGCGGCGAGCACCGCCTCCTCGGCCTCGTCCAGCGGGCGGGCGGCCGCGGCCGCCTTGACCAGCGCCAGCGCGGCGGTCTGCACGGTCAGCGCCCGGGCCGGGACGTCCAGGAACGGCCAGGGGTCGGTGCCCGGCGGGCCCGCGGCCGTCCCGCCCGCCGCGCGGTAGGCGCCCAGGAAGCGGTCCCAGTCGCCGCCGGGCAGCAGCCCGGCCGCGTACCAGGCGGCGGGCCGGGCCAGGTCCCAGGCCGGGTCGCCCGCGCCCAGGTCGTCGACGTCGATGAGCAGCCAGCGGGGCGTCCCGTCCGGCTCCCGGCCGAGCCGGACGAGCTGGCCGAGGTGGAAGTCGCCGTGGCACAGGGCGCGGGGCGCGCCGGAGGGCGCCGGGGCCGCCGCGCGCACCCAGGCCGGCAGGCCCGCCCAGGCGCGCAGCACGGTGTCGGCGGCGGCCCGGGGCACG
>NZ_JAVSCF010000275.1:0-8163 GCF_031932565.1 Streptomyces sp. B1866 | reverse complement strand
CGAGGGGGATCAGGTGGCCGAGGGTGATCTGGTGGTGGTGCTGGAGGCGATGAAGATGGAGCAGCCGTTGAACGCGCACCGGGCGGGCACGGTCAAGGGACTGACCGCCGAGGTCGGCGCGTCCGTCTCCGCCGGAGCCGTCATCTGCGACATCAAAGACTGATCCCTGCCAAACCCGGCCGACACCGACTGACGCGTCAACTTCGGGACAGGACGGTTCGCTCTGACAACTTCGTGTCAGAGGGCTGGGGCAGCGGCGGGGCAGGCACGAGGATGGAGCCCGGGATTCCAAGGGTGCTGGCGGCCTTTGGACTCGGGTCTCCCCCGCGGAACGGGGGCGGGGGAGGCCATCCCACTCCCTCCCGGCACCCGGCCCCGGCCCCCGGTCACTCCTTCAGCGACCGGTCGAGGAAGCCCAGCACGATGTCCGTGTAGATGTCCGGGTGCGCCTTGATGCCCTGAAGGTGCTCGGTGTCCGGCAGCGCGTGCACCTCGGCCAGCGGATACCGCTCGGCCAGCGCCCGCACCCCCGCCTCCGGGATCATGGTGTCCCGCTCGCCGGTCAGCACGAGCATCGGCGTCCGCGCGTACGCCCCCTGGACGGGCGGCGGCCACTCGACCCGCAGCATGGCCGTGGCCAGCGCGCCGCAGGCCTTCGCCAGCACCCGGCCCGAGGGGCCGGTCCGCAGGAAGCGGGGCACGGGCAGGCCGCCCGCGGCCACGAAGTTGCCGAACAGCGAGCCCAGCTCCAGCGAGGGGCCGCTGTCGAACACGACCGCGTCCACCGGGCACTCGTCCGCCTTCCTGAGCATGTACAGCGACGGGAAGGTGGAGATGGAGAACCCGTAGACGGCGATGCGCGCCGACGCGTACTCCTCCTGGGCGCGCAGGTGGCGCACCACGGCGAGCACGTCGCCGGTGTGCCGGTCGCTCATGCCCCAGCAGGCCCGGTCCGCGCTGCTGCGGCCGTGGTTGCGGTGGTCGAACAGCGCGACCGTGTACCCCGCGTCGCTCAGCAGCTTGGCGTGCGCGAGGCTGGCGGCCTTGCTCAGGCCCAGCCCGTGGCCGACCACGACCACGCGGTCCCGCGCGCCCGGGCACAGCCACAGGTGCAGCCGCCGCCCCCGGCCGTCCAGCGGCACCGTCAGCTCGGTGGCGGCCAGGCCCAGGTCCTCGGGCTTCTTGTGGTACGGCCGGCGCGGCGGGTGGTAGACGAAGTACGCGAGGAGGGCGCCGTACAGCGGGGCCAGCGGAAGGGCCAGAGCGGAGGCCACCCAGCTCAAGGGCCCCGGCTTGCCGCCCGCCGCCTCCGGCCGCGCGGTGCGATCCGTCGACATAGCGAAAATCCCCCTGCCGTGAATCCGCGGCGCCCTTCACGCGGGCGCCCGACGTGCGTGATCGTAACTCGCCCCCGACGAACCCGGGGCGGGCGCCGACAGCGCCGGTCAGCGTGTCGCGCCCCGCGCGGGCGGCATCTTCCTGCCGCCGCGCCGTCTCGTGGACCTTCCCGGGCCCCTATAGGCTCCCCGGGGAACAGGCCAGCAAACGAAACCCGTGACGGACTCATGGTCACACCGGCGAGCCATCTGGGGGCGACCAGCGTGCAGCCCGACAGCCCGGCCGACAGCCGCACCGCCGTGCCGTGGGGCCCGGCCGCCGACCTGCCGGAGCCCGCCGACCTGCCGCCGCCGGGCCAGGTGGCGGCCTGGCTGCTGCGCATCGACGCCGCCGCCGTCGCGGCCGCCGCCGCCCTGGCCGACGGGCTGCTGGACGACCGCGAGCACGCGCGGGCGGCCCGGTTCCGGCACGAGGGCGCGCGCGAGCGGTACGTGGCCTCCCACGTCGCCCTGCGGCTGCTGCTCGGCGGCTACCTGGGCCTGCCGCCCGGCGAGGTGCGGCTGGTGCGCGAGCCGTGCGGCATGCCCGACTGCGACGAGCCGCACGGCCGCCCCGCCGTGGCGGGCGGGGTCGGCCCCCACTTCTCGCTGTCGCACGCCGCCGAGGCCGCGCTGGTGGCGATCGCCGCCGCCCCGGTCGGCGCGGACATCGAGAGCGCGGCGACCCGGCAGCGNCGATCGCCGCCGCCCCGGTCGGCGCGGACATCGAGAGCGCGGCGACCCGGCAGCGCGGCGGCGCGGTCGACCTGACCGGCCGGCTGCACCCCGACGAGCGGGCGGCCATCGCCGCGCTGCCCGAGGCGGTGCGCGAGGAGGCGTTCCTGAGCTGCTGGGTGCGCAAGGAGGCGTACCTGAAGGGCATCGGCACCGGCCTGCCCGGCGGCCTGGCCACCCACCACGTGGGCCTGGCCGAGCGGCTGGCCCCGGACCCGCGGGTGCCCGACGGCTGGGCGCTGGCCGACCTTCCGGCCCCGCCCGGCTACCAGGCCGCCGTGGCCGTACGCGCCCTGGGACCGGGCGCGCCGCCGCCGGAGGTCACCGTGGCCCGTCTCCGACTCGGCTGAGGCCGGCGTCGTACGAGCCGGGCGGGGGCGTCCCGGCGGGCATCCCGGCGGGCGGGCATCCCGGCGGGCGGGCGCCCTGGCGGGGCGGGGACCAGCACGCCCGCGCCCGACCCGGCCGGGGCCTCCCCGGCCACGCCCGCGCGGCGGCTGGTCCTTCGGCGAACGGCAGGGCTCCACGCCGGACTCCTCGCCGAGCAGGCGGCTCGCGGCCCGGCAGGCCGCCGGGGTCCCGGTCCGGCGGGTCCGGCGGCCGGAGCGGCGCGGGGCCGCCAGGGCGGCCGGAGCGGCCGGGCCGGGCGGCTGTCAGACCCGGGGCGTACGGTCGAAGACATGTGCAGAAGCATCAAGACGCTCCGCCCGCCGTACGCCGAAGCGGTCAGCGAGGAGGACATGCGGGCCGCCGCGCTGCAGTACGTGCGGAAGATCTCCGGCTTCCGCGCCCCGGCGCGGCACAACGCCGCTGCGTTCGACGCGGCGGTCGAGGCGGTCACGGCCGCGACGCGGGACCTGCTGCGGACGCTGGAGGTGCGCGGCGGCGGTCCGGCCCGGCCGGACGCGGCGTGAGCCGGGGCCGAGGCGCGGCGGGCCCGCCGTCCGCCGCCGCGCCCGCCGCCGGGCCGGTGCCTGCCTCCGCCTCCGCTTGTGCCGGGCGGTGCGCGCCGGGTCGTCCTGCCGGATGCGGCAGTAGGAGGTGAGCGTGTCGCTCCGCACGGCCGGGGAGCCGTCGCCCGTGGCCGGCGACACGCTGCCGGTGAGCACCCGCACCGGCTCCGGCAGCCCCGCCGTCCGCCGCTGGAATTCGGCCACCAGCCGGTTCTTGCCCAGCCCCGCGTCGTCTTGCCCAGCCCCGCGTCGCCCAGGACGGTCACCAGGTGAGGGGAGCGCGGGCAGCGGGCCCGGTCGAGCAGGCCGCCAGGACGCCGGGTTCGTGGTCGCGGTCCACCAGCGGCGGGCCGGGCTGCCCGGCCGGCGCGCGCCGCACGCCCAGCGCCCGCCACCCGGTCACCCCGCCGGGCCGGCCGCTCACCCGGTGGTAGGCGATCGCCGACTCGGTGGCGCGCGCGGTGGCGTCGCACACGCGCACCTCGTCCACGGGCACGCGGGACAGCATGCCGAAACTCCGGTCCAGCAGCGTGCCCACGGCCGACGGCGGCAGCTCCGGGTCCTCTGGCGCATACCGCACCAGCGCCTCGCCGAGGGTCACCGCCGCGTGCAGCGCCGTGCCCGAGGCGGCCAGCGTGTCGCGTAGGGCGAGGGCGGCGCGCACCGCCCGCTCGGGGGCGTCCGCGCCCCGGCCGGACCCCCGCCGGGCGTCCGCGCGCCGCGTCGGCAGGCCGAACAGGGCGAGGGTCACCGGCCCGGCCGCCGCCGCGATCCGGCCGCCGAAGCTCTCCACCCGCTGCCGTACGGCCGCGGCGTCCGCGTCGAGCGCGGCGTCCGCCTCGGCACCCTCCGCCCCGCGCGTTCCGTCCGCCGGCCGGGTGCGCAGCAGGACGACGCCGACCTCCCGCCGCTCGGCCACCACCGCGCGCCGCCGCGCCGCGGCCTGCTCCGGCGCCGCGCGGGTCACGGTCACGGCGGGCCGCACCTCGGCGCGCTCCCGCGCGGCGGGCAGGGCCAGCCCGGGGTCGTGAGTGAGGATCGCGTGCTGGAGTCCGCGCAAGCCCCGGCCCGGCTCCAGCCCGCGGCCCTCCGCCAGCCGGGCCCGTATCCACGCGTACGCGCCCAGCGCGTCCGCCTGCCGGCCGCAGCGGTACAGCGCGAGCATGAGCTGGCCGCACAGCCGCTCGCGCAGCGGCTCGGCCTCGGCCACGGTCTCCAGGTCGCCGAGCACCGCGTGGTGGCGGCCGCGGGCCAGCTCGGCCTCGAAGCGGTCTTCCAGGGCGTCCAGCCGGGCCCGGCGCACGGCCGCCAGCTCCGGCCACGCCACGCCCGCCTCCGCCAGGTCGGCCAGCACCGGCCCGCGCCACAGTGCCAGGGCCTCGGCCAGCACCCGCGCCGCCGCGTCGGCCGCCCCCGCCGCCAGCCGCTCCCGGCCCTGGGCGGCCAGCTGCCGGAAGCGGTGCAGGTCCACCTGCGCGGGGTCGACCCGCAGCAGGTAGCCGGGCGCCTGGGTGACCAGCTCGGGCCCGGTCGGCCACCCGCCGGGCGCGGCGGCCGGCGGCGGGACCGCGCCGGCCGGCAGGAGGACCGCGTCGGCCGGGCGGGCGGCCTCGGCTCCGGCCTCGGCCCCGGCGTGGGCCGCGAGCGTGCGGCGCAGCCCCCACACCGCGTTCTGCACGACCTTACGGGCGGTCAGGGGGATGTCGTCCGGCGGCCACAGGGCCCGCAGCAGCCGACTGGTGGCCACGACCTCGTTGGCGTGCAGCAGCAGGAAGCCGAGCGTGGCCCGCTGCCGGGCGCCGCCCAGCACGACCGGCCCGTCGGCCGCGACGGCCTCCAACGGACCCAGGACCCGAAAGCGCATGACGTTCCCCCGTCACTGCGTCCGACTGGAATCCCGCCAGGTTGTCATGGGCATATTGAAAGAACCTTGAGCCGATCCGGCCACGACCGGCGTGTCGGCCGCCGCCGACCGCCCGGCCGCTGCCGCCCCGCGCCTGTCCGCCGCCGTCCCGCACCCGGCCGCCGGCGACCGCCACGGCCGTGACCGGGTGGCCCCGGTGCCCGCTACCGCCCGGCCCCGACCCGTTCCGCGTCGAGCCGCAGCAGCTCGCTCACCTCGGGCGACATCAGCGCCTCGGGCGGGTCGACCAGGCCCAGGACCCGCCCCCAGACCAGGGCGATGTCGGCGTCCCGGGTGGCCGCGTCCAGTACGCGCGCCATGTACGCGGCCTGCGCCCGCGTCTGCTCCGTACGCTCGCCCTCCACCCCGGGAAAGCCCAGGTCGTTGCCGACCGCCAGGCTCCAGGCGGTGTCCACCGCGTCCCGGGCCAGGTCCCGGAAGTACCGCCCCGCCTCCGGAGTCCGGCCCGAGGCCGTGTGCCGCCGCAGCGTGAGCGCGCCGAGCGCGGCCACCGTGATCCCCTGCGCGTACGTCGGGTTGAAGCTGCACACGGCGTCGCCCAGCACCAGCAGCCCGGCCGGGAAGGCGGCCAGCCGCTCGTAACGGCGCCGCAGGTTGGCCGGAAAGCGGTAGCCGACCAGGTTGTCCAGCGGCTCCGCGCCGCGCAGCGCCTCGTAGATGCCGGGCGTGGACAGCGACTTGAGGAAGTCCAGGAAACCGTCCGGGTCGGTCGGCGGCGCGTCCCCGAGAATGCCGTACGTGGTCACCACCGTACGGCCGCCGTCGATCTTCGCGCAGATGCCGCCGCGCGGATGGGCGGGGGAGTAGACGACGTCGAGGGCGTACAACCCGGGGAACGGGTCCGCGGGCAGCCGGAAGTGCCGGGTGGCGTAGCCCAGGCCGATCTTGACGGCCTCCTCCTCGACCCGCCCGTAGCCGAGCTGTTCCAGCCACGCCGGGGTGCGCGAGCCGCGCCCGGTGGTGTCCACCACCAGGTCGGCGTCCAGCGCCCGCTCGGCGCCGTCCGTCCGGTCGCGGGACGCGACGGTCACGCCGGTGACGCGGGCGCGGTCGACCGTGGTCCGCAGGCCCAGGATGTCGTGCCGCTCCAGGAACCGCACGCGCGGCAGCGCCCGCACCCGCTCCCGCACCACCCGCTCCAGCGTCGGCCGACTGACCGACACCGACAGCCGCCCGGCATGCCCCTGCCGGATCTGCCGGCCGTCCACCACCAGCCGGTTGCCCGCGCTCGCGTCGCCGGTCACCGCCCCCGCCGCCACCAGGTCCGCGGTGAAGCCGGGGAACAACCCCTCCACGACCTCCTGACCGCGCGACAGGAACCGGTGCACGTGCCGCCCCTGCGGCACGCCGCGCCGCGGCCCGGCCACCCCGGTCAGCACGTCCCGGTCCACCAACGTGACCTCCGCGTAGCTCTCCGCGAGCACGCGCGCGGCCAGCAGCCCCGCCATGCTTCCACCGAGCACCACCGCGCGGCCTCTTCGCTGGTCACCCATGTCAGCCGCCTCCTTCGTCCAGATCCGATACGCCAGGTCGTTTGCACGTGCCAGCGGGATGGCGACGCTAACCGAAGGCAGCCCAACCGTCACTAACCAGCCGGTAACAAGACGCTCATGCCCGCCCGTTCGCCCACGGCGGCACAACCCGTCACATGAAGAATTCGGAAAACGGGTAAGGGGACGGGTAGATGGCTCCTCCACGCAGGCGCCGGCCCGGGACGTGACCTCTCCCGGCCCGCCGGTCCGGCTGGGCGGCAGTACCGGTCAACGGGGGACAGGGGGCGTGGCAGTGCGGTTCAACCTCATCGGCCCGTTCGAGATCGTGACCGCGGACGGCACCACCCACCGCCCGAGCACGCCCAAGGTCTGCCAGACCCTCGCCCTGCTGCTCACCCGCCCCGGCGAGGTCGTCACCACCGACACGCTGGTACGGGAGCTGTGGGGCCAGCGTCCCCCGCGCAGCGCCCTCACCACCCTGCCCACCTACGTCCACCACGCCCGCAGACTCCTGGCCGCGGCCGAGCCCGCCGCCTCCGCCCTGCTGGCCACCCGCTCCCCGGGCTACGTCATCCAGGCCGCCGCGGACGACATCGACACCGCCGTCTTCGAGCGCCTGGTCGACCACGGACGCCAGGACCTGCGCACCGGCCACCCCCACCGCGCCACCCGCCACCTCCAGCAGGCCCTGGCCCTGCGCCGCGGCCCGGCCCTGTCCAACATCCCCACCGGCGACATCCTCACCGGCCGCGCCGCCCGCCTCGAAGAGCTGCACCTCAGAGCCCTGGAGCTGCGCATCGAGGCCGAGGCCCGGCTCGGCAGGCAGCGCGAGTCCATCCCCGAGCTGCGCCTGCTCGTCCACGACTACCCGCTCAACGAGTGGTTCCACGGCCAGCTCATCTCCGCCCTCCGCCACGCGGGCCGCCGCGCCGAGGCCCTTCAGGCGTACGGCGCCCTCGAACGGCTCCTCCACGCCGAGCTGGGCCTCGACCCGTCACCGGAGATCCGCCGCATACGCGACGAACTCCTCGCCGACCGCCCCCTGACCCCGGCCCACGGCGCCTGACGGCCGCGCGCTCCGGCGCACGGCCGCCCCCGGGCCGAAGCGGCCCGGCCCGCGCCGTACGGGTACGGGCGGGCCGGGCCGAGGGGCGGACGGGGCTGGCCTGGCCATGTCCGGCGCGGGGGATTGCCGGTGTGGGGCCAACTGTGTCCGCCCCCGTCTCAGGGGCAGTCTCAGGGCGGTGGGGGCATGCCCTTGACGTGTCGGCAGCGACGCCCGCCGCGCGCGTCGGACAGCTTCAGCCGTCGTGCCGCGCCGCAGGTCAGGCACCGGCAGGACCACGAGACCGTGGCCCGGCCCGGGTACGACTCGATCGGCTCGTACCCGGCCGCCCGCATCTCCGCGACGGCCTGCGCGGGCGTCACCGGGGGCGTACGCCGCTGGTCACCGCCACGGCCGGGCCGCCCGGCCCGGGGCGGCAGCGGAGCCGGTACGAACTCGGCCTCCGGCTCGGGCGCGTACCCCACCAGGTGCGGCGGCCCGCCGATCAGCGCGCCGAGGCTGACCGCGACCTTCCGGTGACAGCGGCAGGCGCAGCGGCCTGCGCGGCACAGGGCGTGCGCCTCGGCGACACCGCCGGGCCGGAGGGCGACCGCGCACTGCGCGGACAGCCACGGCC
>NZ_JAVSCF010000274.1:0-8182 GCF_031932565.1 Streptomyces sp. B1866 | reverse complement strand
GCCGACGCCGGGTGCGGGCGGCGGCCCCGGTGCGGACGGGCCCCTCGGCGGGCCGGACGGCGTGGGCTCCGGCGGCGTGGTGGGCCGCCTCCGGCGGCGCGCGCGAGAGACACCGCTGCGCGGCACGCAACCGCCCGCGGACCTGCCTCGGGCCGGGCTCCGGCGCGTCCCCGGGCAGCCGGAGGGCCAAGAGGCCGCCGCGGGTCCGTACCCGCTCCCCCGGCCGTACGGGGACGGCGGCGGCCCGTACGACGGCCGCCACGAGGGGGGCCGCACCGCCGGAGGTGGTGACGACGGCGCGAGGCCGGATGCCGGACGGGGTACCGCGCTGGGCGGTGACGGCCCGGCACAGGGGGACGGCTTCCCGCGCGGAGGAGAGAGTGGCGCCCTGAACAGCGGCGGCCTCACGCGCGCGGACAGCGGCCCGTACGGAGCCGACGGACACCCGCACGGCGGCGCCGGCACCGTGGAGGGCGGGCGGCCGTGGGGCGGCAGGCCGAGCGACACGGACGGCGGCGGACCCGCGCGCGGTGACGGCCACCGGTCCGCCGGCGGCGGCGAGCGCGGGCAGTCCTGGGACGGCGGCGGGCCGTACGGCGAGGGTCCCCCGCGCGGCAGCGGTGGCGGGTCCGGAGACGACCCCGGGCCTTGGGGTGCCCACGGCGCCGGGGATGCCCGGGGCATCGCGGCGGCCCGGGACAGCGGCCTCGCCCCCGGATCGGGCGGCGCGCCCGGGGACAGCGGGCTCACACACGGAGGCGGCTTCCTGTTCGGTGCCCACAGCGCCGTACGCGAGCCCGCCGCACCCGAACCGGCCGCGGCGCCGCGGCGGCGCGGCATAGGAGCCTGGGCGCGGCGGCTGGCCGGAGGCAGGGCAGCGGCGGACGACTGGCCGGGCGCGCCCGGCGGCGTGGAGCGGACGGCGGCCGAGGCCGCCGCGCTGCACGAGCGGTGGCCCGACCCCGCGACCGTGCTGATGGCCGCGCTGGGCCCCGGACCGCGCCTGTGGGAGCGGGGCGCCGGGCACCCGGACGCGCTGGCGGTGCGGCTGGGCTCGGTGGACCGGACCGCGCCGGACGGCGGGCCGCTGCCCGCGGTGCCCGTCACCGTCGGCCTGCGCGGCGCCGGCTCGCTCGGCCTGGCCGGGCCGCGCGGGCGGCTGGCCGGGCTCGCCCGGTCCGTCGTCGCCCAGCTGGCGGCGCTGCACTCCCCCACCGACCTGGAGATCGTGCTGATCAGCACGGACCGGGCGCGGAGCGCCGGGGAGCGGCTCGCGGAGTGGTCCTGGCTCGGCTGGCTGCCGCACGCCCGCCCGGCGCGCGGACAGGACTGCCGGATGCTGCTCGCCTACGACCGCGACCAGGCCGCGGCCCGCGCGGCCGAGCTGGTGCGCCGCCTCGACGAGAGCGAGCTGGGGCCCGACTGGGTGACGGCGCCGCCCGCCGCCGTGGCCGACGCGGCCGCGCGGTACGCGGGCCCGTACACGGTCGTGGTCCTGGACGGCGACCCGGGTTCGGCGGCGCTGCGGGGCACGGTGTCCGGACTCGCGGCCCGCGGCGCCGCGGCGGGCATCCACCTGGTGTGCCTGGCCGAGGCGCCCGCCGCGTCGCCCGCCTCCCCGCTGTCGGCCAGTTTCGAGGCCGCGTGCGCGGCCTCGGCGGCGTTCGCCGAGTGCGGGGCGGTCGCCCTGCTGAGCGGGGACGTGGCGACGGGGTTGCAGGTCGTGCGCAGGGACCGGGGTGCGCCCGGCGTGCCGCCGGCCGCACCCGGCGTGGTGGCGGCGGTGGACGGGGTGTCGCCCGCGTGGGCGGAGCGGTTCGCGCGGGCCCTGGCCCCGCTGCTCCCGGTCGGCGCGGCGGACGGCTCCGGCCCGGTGCGCCCGGCCGGCCTCGCGCTGCCGGAGTCGGCCCGCCTGCTGGAGGAGCTGGGCCTGGCGCGGGCCACGCCCGCGTCCCTGCTGACCCGCTGGGCGGCGACCGCGGACGACGTCCCGGCCGGCGGCCGGGCGCTCGCGGTGCTGGGCGCGGGCCCGCGCGGGCCGCTCGCGGTGGACCTCGCGGCGGACGGGCCGCACCTGGTGGTCGACGGCGCGCCGGGCACCGGCAAGACAGAGCTGCTGCGCGCGGCCGCCGCGTCGCTGTGCGCCGCCGACCGGCCGGACCGGCTGGCCCTGGTCCTGGTCGACGGCGGCGGGGCGGAGCGCGGCAACGGGCTGGCGGCGTGTACGGACCTGCCGCACGTGTCGACGTACCTGGCGGCGTCCGACCCGGCGCGGATGCGGGAGTTCGCGCAGGCGCTCAGCGCGGAGCTCAAGCGCCGCGCCGAGCTGCTGGGCGACGAGGACGTCACCGAATGGCACGCGCGGCACCTCGGCGCCCGGGACGGCGCGCAGGCACTCGCCCGGGTCGTCGCCCCCCGGTGGCCGGCCGACGCCGGCCCCGCCCCGGACACCGTGGGAGCGGACACCATGGGAGCGGGCACCATGGGAGCGGGCACCACGGGAGTAGGCGTCCCGGGAGCGGGCCTCGCGGGCCCGGACGCCCCGGACGGTGGCGCGCCCGGTGCGGGTGCGGCGTCCGGCCCCGGCCCGCGCGGCGACCTGGCGGCGGCTGCCGGGGGCACCCTGCGGCTGCGGACCCTGCGCGGCGGCCCGGCCGGTCCCGACCCCGCCGGACAGGCGGCGGAGCAGCCCGGCGGCCGGCGCGAGGCAGCCCGGAAGGCGGCGCCGGACGCGGCGGCGCACGCTCCGCTGCCCCGGCTCGTGGTCCTGGTGGACGACTTCGACGCGCTGGTCGCCCCGGCCCTCGGCAGCCCGGGACGGCCCGCGGCGGGCTCGGTGGTGCGCGCGCTGGAGGCCGTCGCCCGCGACGGCGCCCGGCTCGGCGTGCACCTGGTAGCGGCGTCCGGCCGCCCGGAGCGCACCGAGGACACGGCCGCCGCCGAGCGGGCCGGGCTGCGGATCACCCTGGACCCGCGCCTCGCGCCGCCCGGCGCCGCCGCGCCTCCCGCCGCGGCGTCCGGGCCGGAGGCCGGGCCGGGCCGGGGGCGGCTGCTGCGCGTGGCGGACGGGACGGCGACCCCGTTCCAGGCGGGCCGGGTCACCGGGCGGATACCCCGCACGGCGACCCAGCGGCCCACGGTCGTACCGCTGGACTGGGAGCGCATGGGCGACCCGCCGACCCGCCGCCCGGTGCGCGAGCTGGGCAACGGGCCGACGGACCTGGCCCTGCTCGCCAGCGCCCTGCAACGCGCGGCCCAGTCGGCGGGCGCGCTCCCGGCGCCGCCCCTGCTCTGACCGCCTCCTCACACCTCCCGAAACCCCTACCCCAAAAGGAGCGAGTCACCGGATAACCAACCACATCACCCGATTGACCCGCCCATTCGCCCCCATCCATTACGGCCCGGTCACAATCGATGCCTCCGCCCGTTACCCGGTATTGCTAGCGGTCGCGGCCGGGGCGTACGACTGTGCGACGTACGGGGACGCGGTCGGCACGGGGACGGCCGCCATGGGAGGAGACGACCGGGATGCGTGGATCACCGCGTACGGCTCGCAGGACACGGACGGCGCTCGCGCTGGCCGCCGTCGGCGCGCTCGCGCTCACCACCGCGGGCTGCGGCGGTGACGACGACGGCGGAGCGCAAGGCGGCGGGCCGAGCGCGCCCACCGCCGTCTCACTGCCCCGGCTGGACGGCCAGAAAGTCCAGGTCACAGCCGTGTGGACGGGCTCTGAGCAGGAGAAGTTCACCAAGGTGCTGGACGAGTTCGAGCGGCGCACCGGCGCCACGGTGTCCTTCGTGCCCAGCGGCGACGACATCTCCGGCTTCGTCGGCTCCAAGATCGCCGGAGGCAACCCGCCGGACATCGCCATGCTCCAGCAGGTCGGCGTGCTGCAGGAGTTCGCGGACAAGGGCTGGCTCAAACCGGCGGACGACGCCGTCCGCAAGGAGCTCGGCGAGAACTACTCCCCGGGCTGGCAGGGCCTGGGCGCCTACCGGGGCACCCAGTACGGCGTCTATTTCAAGGTCAGCAACAAGTCCCTGGTCTGGTACAACACGGACGCCTTCGACTACGCGGGCGCGAAGGAGCCGAAGACCTGGCGGGAGTTCCTCGACCAGGCGTCGCTGATCTCCGACTCCGGGGTCACCCCGGTCTCCGTGGGCGGCGCCGACGGCTGGACGCTCACCGACTGGTTCGAGAACGTCTACCTCTCCCAGGCGGGCCCGGAGAAGTACGACCAGCTCGCCCAGCACAAGATCAAGTGGACCGACCCGTCCGTCACGCAGGCGCTCACCACGCTCGCCGAGCTGTGGGGCGGCCGGGGCATGGTCGCGGGCGGCGGCTCGGGCGCCCTCCAGACCGAGTTCCCCGAATCCGTCACGCAGACGTTCGCCAAGGGCGACCGGCTGAAGGCGGCGATGGTCTTCGAGGGCGACTTCGCGGCCACCAACATCACCGACGCCCGGGCGGAGCTGGGCAAGGAGGCCAACGTGTTCTCCTTCCCCGCGGTGGGCGACACGGCCCCGGTGGTCACCGGCGGGGACGTGGCCGTGGCCCTGCGGAACACCCGGGCGTCGCAGGCCCTGCTGACCTTCCTCGCCTCGCCCGACGCGGCCCGCATCTGGGCCCAGCAGGGTGGTTTCGTCTCGGCCAACAAGTCCCTCGACATCTCCGCCTACCCCGACCCGGTGTTCCGCGAGATCGCCAGGACGCTGGTCACCGCGGGCGACAACTTCCGCTTCGACATGTCCGACCAGGCGCCCGCCGCCTTCGGCGGCAAGCCGGGGCAGGGCGAGTGGAAGGCGCTCCAGGACTTCCTGAAGAACCCGAGGAACATCCGGGGGACCCAGCGCGCGCTGGAGCGGGACGCCGCCGCGGCGTACAAGAACTGACACGACGGCGACAGGAAGGGCGACACCATGTCGACCGCGGCAGCGGGCGGCGCGGCCCCCACGGGTTCCGTGCCGAGCAGCACGAAGGACACGCCGAAGCCCCCGTCGGGCGATGGCACCGGGCGGCCCGGGAGCGGGCGCGGCGGTGGAGCGGGCAGACAGCCGGGCGGCGGCAGGCCGTGGGTGGTGGTCTGCTTCCTGCTGCCCGCCCTGGTGCTGCTCGGCGCGCTCGTCGTCTACCCGATCGGCTACTCCATCCACCGCAGCCTGTACGACGCGGGCGGCGGCGGGTTCGTCGGCCTGGACAACTACCGGGAGATGTTCTCCGACGACGCGATCCGCACGGCGGTGAAGAACAACCTCATCTGGATCGCCACCGCTCCGGCCGTCGCCACCGCCCTCGGCCTGATCTTCGCCGTGCTCACCGAGCGCGTGCGCTGGGGTACCGCCTTCAAGCTGGTCGTCTTCATGCCGATGGCCATCTCGATGCTCGCGGCGGGGATCATCTTCCGGCTGGTGTACGAGCAGGACCCGGACCGGGGCGTGGCGAACGCCATGTGGACGAGCGTGCACGACACCTTCTCCGCACCGCCGCCCTTCCCCGGCGCCCACCCGCGCCCGGACGGCGGTTTCACGCTGGACCGCGACGACTCGTACGCCGCGCAGTCCGTGGCCGCGACCGGCCGCACGGTGCCGGTGCCGCTGGTCGGCGTGAAGCGCGGCGACGCGAACGGCGCCGGGCCGGCCAAGGCGGCCACGCCCGAGCCCGGGAAGGTCACCGGCACCGTGTGGCTGGACTTCACCCGGGGCGGCGGCGGGCAGCGCAATGTGCTGGACCCCGGTGAACGGGCGCTCGCCGACGTCCGCATCGAGGCGGTGAAGGACGGCCGCGTCGTCGCGTCGGCGACGTCCCGGTCGGACGGCACGTACACCCTGCCGCAGGCCGCCGCGGGCGCCCACCTGCGGCTGCCCGCGTCCAACTTCGCCGAGCCCTACCGGGGCGTGGACTGGCTCGGCCCGTCCGTGGTCACTCCGGCGATCATCGGCTCGTACGTGTGGATGTGGGCGGGCTTCGCCATGGTGCTCATCGCGGCGGGCCTGGCGGGCCTGCCCCGCGAACTGCTGGAGGCCGCGCGGGTGGACGGCGCGAACGAGTGGCAGGTCTTCCGCCGCATCACGGTGCCGATGCTGGCCCCGGTCCTGGGGGTGGTGATGATCACCCTCATGATCAACGTGCTGAAGATCTTCGACCTCGTCTACATCATCGCGCCGGGGTCCAGTCAGGACGACGCCAACGTGCTCGCCCTCCAGCTGTACAAGTCGTCCTTCGGCACGGACGTCAACCAGGGCCTCGGCAGCGCGATCGCCGTCTTCCTGCTGGTGCTCGTGCTGCCCGTGATGGTCCTCAACATCTACCGGATACGCAGGGAGCGGCGCCGATGACGAACGCGGATCTCACGGTCGTACGCGGAAGACAGTCGCTCGCCGCGCGCATCGCCGCGCGGACCGGCGGCGGCGTGCTGCGGGTCTTCCTCATCCTGGTCGGCCTGCTGTGGCTGATGCCGACCGTCGGGCTGCTGCTGTCCTCCCTGCGCGACCCGTCGGACGTGGACGTGTCGGGCTGGTGGAAGGTCTTCGGCGATCCCGGCCAGCTCACCTTCGGCAGTTACAGCGACCTGCTGGGCAACGAGCGGATCACCGACTCGCTGTGGACGACGGCTCTGATCACCGTGCCCGCCACCGTGCTGGTGGTGCTGATCGGCGCGCTGGCGGGCTACGCCTTCGCCTGGATGGACTTCCCGGGCCGTGACTGGCTGTTCCTCGTCGTGGTGGGCCTCCTCGTGGTGCCGGTTCAGGTGGCGCTGATTCCGGTGGCGAAACTCTTCGGCGAGATCGGGCTGTTCGAGACGACAACGGGGGTCGTGCTCTTCCACACCGCTTTCGGCCTGCCGTTCGCCGTCTTCCTGCTGCGCAACTTCTTCGCCGAGATCCCGCGCGAACTGCTGGAGGCCGCGCGTCTGGACGGGGCGGGCGAGCTGCGCCTGTTCCTGCGGGTGGTCCTGCCGCTGGGTGGTCCGGCCATCGCCTCCTTGGGGATCTTCCAGTTCCTGTGGGTGTGGAACGACATGCTCATCGCGCTGATCTTCGCGGACAGCGGGAACCCGCCGATCACGGTGGCACTGCAGCAGCAGGCGCGGCAGTTCAGCAACAACATCGACATCCTGGGCCCGGGTGCCTTCGTGTCGATGGTGGTTCCGCTGGCGGTCTTCTTCGCCTTCCAGCGGCAGTTCGTGTCGGGGGTGATGGCGGGCGCGGTGAAGTAAGCCGCGCGCTACCGACCCACTGCGGTGTGTGGAGGCCGCGAATGGTGACGGTCTGTCACCATTCGGCGGATGCGGGGTGCCGGGCGGGAAGCGGGGAATTTCCCGCTCGGCGCCTGTCTCACCTGCTCCCAGCGGCCTGTTCCCAGGGGCTGGTATGTCTCTCACTGTACCGGCGGCGCCGTTCACTTGGGGGTGAACATCGAGGCGCGAAGTTGACGCTGAGTGACCTGGAGCCGCCGCAGCAGCAGCGCCCACAGGCCCGCCGCCGCCTCCGGCACCCCCAGCGGCCCCGCCGACGTCACCGCCAGCGTCAGCTCGGGGTGGTCCAGCGGCGCGGCGCGGTACCGCCACCCGCGCCGCGACCAGCGGGTGGCGGGCAGGCCGGCCGGGCGCGGCACGGGCGTCGCGCGGCGCCTGCCGTCGGCCGGCCCGGCCAGCACGAGCGTCGGCGTCCACCGGCCGGGGCCGAGGTCCCGCAGGCACAGCCACGCCGTGAACTCCCCGGTCGCGCCGCCCGGTTCGTACCGTACGGGCACCTCGTGCCGCGTCGCGCCGTCGGCGTCCCGGACGCGCAGCCGCAGCGCGCCCTCCGGCACCGGGAAGCCGGTGTGCAGCCGGCCCGCGACGACCAGCGTGTCCGGCCGTTCCGGGTGCCAGGCGGTCCGCAGGAACTCGCAGGGCGCGTCGAGGCGGTGCGGCACCCGGTCGACGTACAGCCGCAGCGGGCCGTGCGGGCCGGTCAGGTGCGGCGTGACGCGCAGGTGGCCGTCCGGCCCGGTCCGCACCACCCGGCGCAGCCCGCCGCCGTGCGCGGCCCGGTCGACGGCGGCGTCCCGGGCCTGCCCGAGGGGCGCGGTCCGGCACCCGCCCCGGGCCCGTACGGCGAGCAGGACGTCCCACGTGCCCGGCCCCAGCGGCCCGCCGCGGTCCGCGGCCGCCACGTCCACGTCGGCCGCGAAGCGGGC
>NZ_JAVSCF010000273.1:0-8308 GCF_031932565.1 Streptomyces sp. B1866 | reverse complement strand
GACCCGGCGCGCCGGGCCGGCGCGGGAGGCCGGGGGCGCGCGGCGCCGGGCGGCGGCGCGCCGGCGCCGGTCAGACCTTCCGGTAGCCGTGCGCCTCCTCGGCCGCCCGGGCCACCGCCGCCAGGTCCGCCCCGGCCGACGCGGTGACCACCGCGGCCACCGCGCCCTCCACGAGCGGCGCGTCCACCAGCAGGGACTCCTCCGGCAGCTCGTCGCCCTCGGCCAGCAGCGTCTTCACGGTCAGCACGGCGCTGCCCAGGTCGGCCAGGATCGCGACCCCCGCGCCCTGGTCGACCGAGCGCGCCGCCTTGGAGATCAGCTCCGCGCTGGTGCCGAGACCGCCGTCCGGAACGCCGCCCGCGGCGGCCACCGGCGCGGTGCCGCCGCCCGCGAGTCCGAGCGCCAGCTGCGCGACGGACTCGGCGACCGCCGCGCTGTGCGACACCAATACCACACCGACCTGCCTGCTCATGGCCGTGTCACTCATGGTCCCCCCTCGGTCCCCTCGGTTCCTTCGACTCCCACGGCTTCGCGCCGCTCCTCCGGCCACCCTCGCGCCCGGTGCCCGCCGCCGTGCCGGGCGGGGGAGCGGGGACGCGGGGCGCGCTCACCGGACCGCCTCCGCCAGCGCCGCGAACAGCAGCGCCGTCGACGCGGCGCCCGGGTCCTGGTGCCCGATGCTGCGTTCCCCCAGATAGCTGGCCCTGCCCTTGCGGGCGAGCAGCGGCACGGTGGCCAGCGCGCCCTTCAGGGCGGCCTCGCGCGCGGCCTCGAAGTCCGCGCCGGAGGTGCCCAGCGCGTCCACGGCGGGCAGCAGCGCGTCCAGCATGGTCTTGTCGCCCGGCGCGGCGCCGCCGAGCTGCGTCACCGCGTCGGCGCCCGCGCGCAGCGCGTCCCGCAGCTGGGGGCCGGTGACCTGCCCGGCGTCGCCGAGCGCCTTGCCCGCCCGGCGCAGCAGGGTGCCGTACAGCGGGCCGGACGCGCCGCCCACCTTCGAGATCAGCTGCCGTCCGGCCAGGACGAGCACCGCCCCGGGCGTGGGCGGGCCCTCCTCCTCCAGCGCCGCGGCCGCGGCGGTGAAGCCGCGCTGGAGGTTGGCGCCGTGGTCGGCGTCGCCGATGGCCGAGTCCAGATCGGTGAGCCGGTCCGCCTCACGGCTCACGGACGTGGCGGCCGCCGCTATCCAGCGGCGGAAGAAACCGGTGTCGAGCACCGGGTCGCTGGCGGTTTCACTGCCGGGCACAGGCGTCCTCCTCGATCGCTCTCGACCGTTTGCCACCCGGGGCGGCGGGCGCCGGAGCGCACACCGCCGACGGGGTCACTCAGCACCCCCAGCGCAGACCCGGAGTCGCCACGGGGGCGTCCCACCACCGCAGCAGCTCCTCGTCCACCTGGCACAGCGTCACCGAAGCGCCCGCCATGTCGAGGGAGGTGACGTAGTTGCCGACGAGCGTACGGGCCACCGGCACGCGGCGCTCGCCGAGATTGCGGTGGACCTCCGACGCGAAGCCGTACAGTTCGAGCAGCGGGGTGGCGCCCATCCCGTTGACGAGCACCAGCACCGGGTCGTCCGGCGTCAGGTCCGCCAGGACCGCGTCCACCGCGAAGTCCGCGATCTCCCGGGCGGTCATCATGCCGCGCCGCTCCCGGCCGGGCTCGCCGTGGATGCCCACGCCCAGCTCCAGCTCGCCGGCCGGCAGGTCGAAGGTCGGGCGGCCCTTGGCCGGGGTGGTGCACGCGCTGAGGGCGACGCCGAGGCTGCGCGCGCGGTCGTTCACGCGCCGGGCGACGGCCGCCACGCTCTCCAGCGGGGCGCCCGCCTCGGCGGCGGCGCCCGCGATCTTCTCCACGAACAGGGTGGCGCCGGTGCCGCGCCGGCCCGCCGTGTAGAGGCTGTCGGTGACGGCCACGTCGTCGTTGACCACGACCTTGGCCACCCGCACGCCCTCGTCCTCGGCGAGTTCGGCGGCCATGTCGAAGTTGAGGATGTCGCCGGTGTAGTTCTTCACGACGAACAGCACACCCTCGCCGCTGTCCACGGCCGCCGCGGCCCGCACCATCTGGTCCGGCACGGGGGAGGTGAACACCTCCCCGGGGCAGGCCGCGTCCAGCATGCCGCGCCCCACGAACCCGCCGTGCAGCGGTTCGTGCCCCGAGCCGCCGCCGGAGACCAGGCCCACCTTCCCGGCGACGGGCGCGTCCCGCCGGACGATCACCCGGTTGTCGACGTCGACGGTCAGCTCGGGGTGGGCGGCGGCCATTCCGCGCAGAGCGTCGGCGACCACGCTCTCGGCGACGTTGATGAGCATCTTCATGGGATATCCGTCCTCGGCCCGCTGGGATCGGTATGCGCGCGTTCATAAGACTACGGACCCGCCGCGTGACAGGCACCTCACCGAACGTTGACACCGCCCACAGCGCCGATCGGGATGCAATGCTCCAAATGAGTGACAAACCGGCAAAAAATAAGTGATCGTCATATGGTATGCAGATGGAGAACATGGCCGTTCCGGTGAGCGCTGTCCGATATCCGCGCACCCGCTCGCAGCCGCCGGGCACGGGTGCGCCCCGGCGCCCCGCGCTCCGGCTCGCCGTGGTCGCGTCGGCGTACGCGGCCGTCCAGCTGGCCTTCGTCGTCCCGCACACCCGGCACGCGCTGGGCTGGGACGAGTCGGTCTACGTCTCCCAGGTCGACCCGCGCGGACCGGCCGCGTACTTCAGCGCCCCCCGCTCGCGCGGGATCAGCCTGCTGGTCGCGCCCGTGACCGGCCTGACCTCCTCCCACCCGGCCCTGCGGCTGTACCTGGTGCTGCTGTCGGCCGCCGCCCTGTACGCCGCCTTCCGGGTGTGGGACCGGCTGGTCGGGCGCGGTGCGACGGCGCTGGCCGCGCTGCTGTTCGCCGGACTGTGGATCACCCAGACGAGCGGCCCCGCGGCGATGCCGAACCTGTGGGTGGCGCTCGGCGCGGTCGCCGCCGCCGGCTGGTTCCTGCGCGTGCCCGAACAGCCGCGCGCCCGCTGGTGGCTGGCCGCCACGCTCGCCTCCGTCACGCTCGTGCGCACCCCCGACGGCGCCTGGCTGGCGCTTCCGCTGCTGGTCGCGGCCGGGTGCGTGCGGGCCTGGCGGCCGGCGCTGCCCGCGCTGGCCGGCGGCCTGGCGCTGGGCGCGGCGCAGTGGGCCGCCGAGGCGTACGTACGGTTCGGCGGCCTGCGGGAGCGGCTGCGCGTGTCCAGCGACGTGGAGGGCGGGGTGGGCTGGCACCTGAACGCCGGCGCGGCCTGGCGCAGCCTCGACGGGCCGCAGCTGTGCCGCCCCTGCGAGGTGCCGCTGCGCCATCCGGAGCTGACCGTGTGGTGGCTGGCGCTGCCGCTGCTGGCCGCGGCGGCGGTCGCCGTCGCGCTCCGGGACGCCCGCACCCCCCTCCAGCTGCGCCGGGGCCACCCGGCGAGCGCCCTGCTGGCCGTCGCGTGCGCGGCGAGCCTCGCCGTTCCCTACCTCTTCCTCATCGACTACTCCGCCCCGCGCTTCCTGATGCCCTCCTACGCGCTCCTCGCGCTTCCGGTCGCCGGGCTCGCACTTCGCGCACTCCGGAGCGCGAGCGTGCCCGGACGCGCCGTCGGCGTGCGCGCCGCGGCCCGCCGCGCCACCGCCCTGCGGGCCGCCCTCGGACTCGCCCTCGTCCTCCAGCTCGGCAGCCAGCTCGCCGTGACCCGGTGGGCGGCCGCGCAGTCGGAGACGACGAGCGGGCGGTACGCCGCCGCCGCGCGCGGGCTGCACCGGCTCGGCCTGCGACCGCCCTGCCTGGTCACCGGGTACCGCGCGCTGCCCGTCGCCTACCACGCGGGCTGCGCCTCCGCCCAGGTGGCCGGGAACAACCGCTCGACCACCGTGCCCGCCCTGCTGCGCCGGTCCCGCCGCGAGCCGACCGCCCTGCTCACCCGGCACGGCGGAGCGCGGCCGCCGGCGTACGCCCGCGCGTGGACGCCGCACCGGCTGCCGGGCACCGGGTGGACCGCCTACCTGCCGCCGCGGCCGGCCCCCGAGCGGGAAATCCGGCACAAGGTTTCCGGCCGACACGGCACGATGGGGCCATGACGATCCCCGAGCCGACCATCCACGACAAGGCCGGGCCGCCGGCCGGCGCCGGGCCCACGGGCGACACCGCGGCCGAGGCACCGGGCCGGCCCGCGGGCCGGACGGCGTCCTGGGCGGAGTTCGAGGCCGCCGAGCCCGCCTTCGCCCGCATCGTGGAAGAGCGTTTCCAGCAGTACCGGCACCACGTCCTGGCCACGCTGCGCGCGGACGGCTCCCCGCGCCTGACCGGCATCGAGACCGACTTCCGCTTCGGCGAGCTGTGGCTGGGCATGATGCCCGCCTCCCGCAAGGCCCTGGACCTGCGGCGCGACGCCCGGTGCGCGCTGCACGCCAACCCCGGCCCGGACGCCGAGATGGCGGACGGCGACGTCCGCGTCGCCGGGCGCGCCGCGGAGGTGACCGACCCGCTCCTCCTCGCCCGGTACGTCGAGGCGGCCGAACCGCCGCAGCCCTTCCACCTGTTCCGCCTGGACCTCACCGAGGCAGTGCGCACCGGCGTCGAGGGCGAGGAGATCGTCGTCCAGCTCTGGCACCCCGGGCGGCCGCTGCGCACCCTCCGGCGCGGCAACGACGACAGCCCGCCCCGGGAGGACCCCCGGCCCTGACCGCCGGCCGCGGCGCCCCCGGAGCGGGCGCGGCACGGCGGTCGGGGGAGAATGACCGGAGCGCGACGGGACGGGGACGGCCGGAGGGGACCGGGGGGAGAGCCCATGGCGGAGTACGGCGACAGCGCGGCCCAGGGCCGCGGAGACGGGCCGGCCCGGCCGGCGGGCGGCGCGCGCGGACGCCGCCCGGCCGTACGGGCGGCGCGCGGCGGCGCGCCGGCGGACCCCGACCCCGGGCTGTTCGGGCCCGACTCGGTCACCTGGCAGATGCACGGCGACCCCATGATGTGGGTCGCCGGCGTCCGCGCCCTCTACCTCCAGGCCCTGCACCCGCTCGCCGTCCGCGGCGTCACGCAGAACTCCGACTTCCGCACCGACGCCCTGGGGCGGCTGCGGCGCACCGCGAACTTCGTCGGCACCCGCACGTACGGCACCACCCGGGCGGCCGAGCGGGCGGGCGCGAGGGTGCGCGGCATCCACCGCCGCCTGTCCGTCGCCGACCCGGCCACCGGCGCCCGCCACGCCGTGGACGAGCCCGGCCTGCTGCTGTGGGTCCACTGCGCGGAGATCGCCTCCTACCTGCACGTGGTGCGCCGCTCCGGCTTCCCGCTCGACGACGCCCAGGCGGACCGGTACGTGGCCGAGAACCGCGCCGCCGCCCGCCTCGTCGGGCTCGACCCCGCCGCCGTGCCGGCGA
This sequence comes from Streptomyces sp. B1866, assembly GCF_031932565.1. Taxonomy (NCBI): domain Bacteria; kingdom Bacillati; phylum Actinomycetota; class Actinomycetes; order Kitasatosporales; family Streptomycetaceae; genus Streptomyces; species Streptomyces sp. B1866. The sequence continues at coordinate 2,910 of NZ_JAVSCF010000273.1, read as the reverse complement.
ACACCGCCGGCCTGGCCGCGTACTTCGACCGGGTGCGCGGCGAACTGGCCGCCACGCCCGAGGCCCGCGAGATCGACACCTTCCTGCGCCGCCCGCCCGTGCACCCGCTGCTGGTACCGGCGCGCGAGGCGCTGTGGCGGCGCGTGGCCTCGCTCGCGTACGCGAGCCTGCCCGGTCACGCCCACGAGCTGTACGGCCGCCCGGCGCCCGACCCGGCCACCGTCACCCGCCGCCTGCGGACCCTCGGCGGCCTGCTGCGCCGCATACCGGCCACCGTCCGCTGGCAGCTTCCACCCCGTCACATCCTCACCGCCGTCGCGCGGGTGGGCCCGGGCACCCGCCCCTCGCCCTACAAGCTCACCACCCGGGCGGCCATACTGGAAGGCGGGCAGGCGGTGGGCGCCAGGGGGGCACGCGGCGCCTGACGCCCGGGGCGGACCCGCCCGGCGAGGGGTGCGAGGCGACGGGGGCGACGGCTGCGAATGGCGGACACCAGGCTGATCCAGGGCCGTTACCGGCTGCTGGAGCGGATCGGGCGCGGCGGCATGGGCGAGGTGTGGCAGGCCCGCGACGAGTCGCTCGGCCGCCGCGTCGCCGTCAAGTGCCTCAAGCCGCTGGGCCGCCGGCACGAGCCCACCGCCGCACAGGCGGTGCGCGAGCGGTTCCGCCGCGAGGCCCGGGTCGCCGCCGCGCTCCAGCATCCCGGCGTCACCGTCGTGCACGACTTCGGCGAGGACGACGGCGTGCTGTACCTGGTGATGGAGCTGCTGGAGGGCCGCAACCTCAGCCAGTCGCTCGCCGACAACGGCCGCCGCCCGCTGCCCGTGGCCGACGTGGTGGACATCGCCCGGCAGGTCTCCGCCGCGCTCGCCTACACCCACCGGCAGGGCGTCGTGCACCGCGACCTCAAGCCCGCCAACATCGTGCGGCTCGCCGACGGCACCACCAAGATCTGCGACTTCGGCATCGCCCGCCTCGCCCACGACATCGGCTTCACCGCCCGGCTCACCGGCACCGGCGTCGCCATGGGCACGCCCACCTACATGTCGCCCGAGCAGATCGCGGGCGGCGGCGTCGACCACCGCAGCGACCTGTACTCGCTGGGCTGCGTGCTGTACGAACTGGCCACCGGAGCCCCGCCGTTCGACCAGCAGGACACCTGGGCGGTGCTTGTCGGACACCGCGAGACGGCGCCCGCCCCGCCCCGCGAGCGCCGCCCGGAGCTGCCCGAGCCCTTCGAACGGCTCGTGCTCGACCTGCTCGCCAAGGAGCCCGCCGACCGCCCGGCCGACGCCGCCGAGCTGGCCGAGCGGATCGCCCTGTCCCGGGCCGGCCCCGGGGCCACCTGGCCCGACCCCGCGCCCTGGGCGCGCCCGGCCGCCCCCGCGCCGCCCGCTGACCCTGCCCTGCCTGCCGACCCCGGCCCGCCGCAGCCGCCGCCGGACGGGCCGTCGGACGGGCCGGCGGAGGACCCGGGCGGCCTGCCGTCCTGGGCCGACACCATCACCACCGGCTCCAAGGCGCACGGCGCGTGGCCGCCGCGGCCCTCCCCGCTGGAGGACGCCGCGGGGCTCACCGGCTCCTGGACCGGTCTGGCGCCCGCGCCCGGCGGCCCCGGCCCGCTCGCCCCGCCCGGCCTGCCGGCCCGGCTCACCGCCCGCCACCGCGCCGGGCTCGCCCTGAGCCGCCTGGGCCGCTGGGCCGACGCCTGGCGCACGCACCGCGAGGTGGCCGCGCTGCGCGCCGACGCCCTCGGCCCGGACCACCCCGACACCCTCGACAGCCGCCACGAGGCCGCGTTCGCCGCCGTACGGCTCGGCCGCCTCGACGCGGCGCTCGCGGAGTACCGGCAGGTGGCCGCGGGCCGCGAGCGGGCGCTCGGCCCCGGCCACCCGGACACCCTCGCCGCCCGCCAGGAGACCGCGTTCGTGCTCGGCCACCTCGGCCGCCACGCCGAGGCGGCCGAGGAGTACGCGGCCGTGCTCGCCGTCCGCGAGCGCACGGCGGGCCCCGACCACCCCGACACGCTGCGCTGCCGGCACAACCTCGCCGTCACCCACCGGTGCCTGGGCCGGGCCGCGCAGGCCCACCGCGCGGCCTNCCCCGACCACCCCGACACGCTGCGCTGCCGGCACAACCTCGCCGTCACCCACCGGTGCCTGGGCCGGGCCGCGCAGGCCCACCGCGCGGCCTGCGAGGTGGCCGCCGCGCGCGCCCGCGTGCTCGGCCCCGACCACCCCGACACGCTCGCCACCCGCGCCGAGGCCGCCGCCGCGCTCGGCCTGCTCGGCCGCTGGGGCGAGGCGGCGCAGGTCCACGGCGAGGTGGCCGCCGCGCGCGCCCGCGTCCTGGGCCCCGACCACCCCGACACGCTCGCCGCCCGCTACGAGACCGGCATCTGCCTGGGCCGCCTCGACCGGTGGGAGGAGGCCCGGCGCGTCTACACGGACCTGGCCCGGGCCCGCGCGCGCGAACAGGGCCCGGCCGGCCCGGAGACGCTGCGCGCCCGGCACGCCCTCGGCGTCAGCCTCGGCCGCCTCGGCCGCTGGGAGGAGGCCCTGCGCGAGGCCGGCGAGGTGTGCGCCGCCCGTGAGGGCGCGCTCGGCCCGGACCACCCCGACACCCTTGTCAGCCGCCGCGAGGTCGCCGTGGCGCTCGGCTGGCTGGGCCGGTGGGAGCAGGCCCTGGCCTGCTACCGGGCGGTCACGGCGGGCCGGGAGCGCGTCCTGGGTCCCGGCCACCCCGACACGCTCGCCAGCCGCGCCGACGAGGCGCACTGCATGGAGCGGCTGGGCCGGCACGCGGCGCGGCGCGGGCCCGACCCGGCGGCCTGACCGGTGTCGGCGCCGCCGGCCGTACGGGCCGGGGGCGGCCCGCCTGCCCGCGCCCGGCGCGTCCGGGGCCGGGCGG
>NZ_JAVSCF010000272.1:0-8325 GCF_031932565.1 Streptomyces sp. B1866 | reverse complement strand
ACCGCGCGCCCGGCGCCGCCCGCGGGGCGCCGCCCGCGACGACGCCCGGGTGGCCCGGCTGGCCGCCACCGTCGCCCGGCTGCGCGAGGAGATCCGGCGCGCCGACTCGGCCGCCGACGGCCGGGCCCTGGTCGAACTGGCCAAGGGCATCCTGGTCGAGCGCCTGCACTGCGGGCCCGCGCAGGCCGCCCGGCAGCTGACCACGCTGGCCGAGTCCGCTGGCGTGTCCCCGCTGGAGCTGGCCGCCGACATCGTCAACCAGGCGGCCGGCGACCGGCTCACCGAGGCGGCGCGGGACCTCCCCGCCCACGTCGTCGCCCGGCCCGTGGCCGGCCCCGGCCAGGCGCCGGCCCCTTCGGCCGAGCCGTCCCCCGCCGTACGGCTGCGCACCGCCGAGAGCGGCGCGCTGGCCGCCGACGACACCCAGGCGGTCGCCCGGTCCCTGCTGGCGCACGCGCTCGCCCCGCTCGGCGCCACGGCGGTGGCCGTCTGGGCCGTCGGCCCGGACGCCTCGCTCACCCTCGCCGGCTGCGCCGGGCTGTCCGCCGAGGAGGGCGACCGCTGGCGCCACGTGCCCCCCGGCGTGGCCACCCCCGCCCGCCGGGCCCTCGCCGAACGGCACGCCGTGTGGCTGCCGTCCCTGTCCGGCACCGGGCTGCCGTCGATCGGCCACCGCGAGCTGCCCGACGGCGGCCGCGCGGCCGTACCGGCCAGGACCGGCGGGCGCATCCTGGGCGTGCTGGAGATCTGCTGGCCCGGGCCGGTGCCGCCGCAGCCGCCGCGGATCGTACGGCAGGTCGAGGCGCTGGCCGAACTGGTCGCGCACACCCTTCAGACCCACCCGGTCACGCCCCCCGCCCGGACGGACCGGCCCGGCGCCGGGCGGCGCGAGATCTCGGAGCTGACGGACCTGGCCGACGGCCTGCACGACCCGGCCCTGCTGCTGCGCCCGCACCACGACGCCGACGGGCGGCTGCTGGACTTCCGCATCCACCACACGAACCCCCGGTTCACCGACCCGGCGGGCCGGCCGCGCAGCGCCGTCACCGGGGCGCTGCTGCTGGAGGCGTACCCGACGGCCGCGGAGGGGGACGGCCTGTTCGACAAGGTGGAGCACGTCCACGCCACCGGCCAGCCCTTCCGCGCCGAGCGCCTGACCTTCACCACCCTCGTCGGCCAGGTCCCGGTGACCGTCAACGCCGGCGTCAGCATCAGCCGGGTCGGCGACAGCGTGCTGCTCGTGTGGCGCATCGAGGACGAGGCCGCCCGGCTGGCGAACCTGCTGCACAACGCGCAGCGCCTCGGCCGCATCGGCGGCTTCGAGGAGAACCTGACCACCGGTGAGATCGTGTGGAACAGCCAGCTGTTCGCCCTCTACGGGCTGCCGCCCACCGCCGCGCCCATCCCGCTGGAACAGCTCACGGCCCACGCCCACCCCGACGACGAGACCGCCATCTCCCACTTCCAGCAGAACCTGCTGCACCACCGCCGCCCGGCCTCCACCGCCTTCCGCCTCCAGCGCTCCGACGGCATCGTCCGCCACATCCGCGTCGTCGCCGAGCCCGTGCTCGGCGCCGACCGGCGCCTGGAGGCGGTGCGCGGCGCCTACCAGGACGTGTCCTCCCAGCACTGGACCGAGGTCGCCCTGGCCGCCACCCGGGACCAGCTCGCGCACAGCGAGCAGCAGGCCGCCGAGCGCAACCGGCTGGCCCGGCAGCTCCAGCACGCCATCATGCCGCCCAGCCGCGGCCCGGTCGACGCCGCCGACCTGCACGTCGCCGTGCGCTACCGCCCCGCCGAGAACGACCACCTGGTCGGCGGCGACTGGTACGACGCCGTGGTGCTGCCCTCCCGGCAGATCCTGCTGTCGGTCGGGGACGTGGCCGGGCACGGCATCGACGCGGCCACCGGCATGGTCGCCCTGCGCAACGCGCTGCGCGGCCTGGCCACCACCGGCGCCGGCCCCGCCCAGCTGCTGCGCTGGCTCAACCTCGTCTCCCACCACCTGACCGAGCAGGTCACGGCCACCGCGATCTGCGCCCTGTACGACCCGGACACCCACGTCCTGCGCTGGGCCCGCGCCGGCCACCTGCCGCCGGTCCTGATCCGCGGCCGGGAGGCGTCCACCCTGCCCATGCTCCGGGGCCTGCTGCTCGGCGCGCTCGACGAGACCGCGTACGAGGAGGGCACGGTGCGGCTGTGCCAGGGCGACACCCTGCTCATGTACACGGACGGCCTGATCGAGCGCAAGGACCGCTCGCTCCAGGCGTCCCTGGAGCAGCTCCTGCACACGGCCACGGCCACCGGCCCGGACGGCGACCTGGAGGCCCGCCTGGACCACCTGCTCACCCGCAGCAACTCCGACACCGACGACGACACCTGCCTCGTCGGCATCCAGCGGCGCTGAGCGTCTTCCGGACGACCGCTCCTGACGGGAGGTCAGGCGCCCGGCCCGGCCTTCCGGGCCGCACGGGCCCGCGCGCCCAGGCCGCCTCCCGCGCGCCCGCGACCCGGCACACGCCCGCCCCGCGCACGTCCCGCGCACGTGTCCCGCGCACGAACATAACGACCCGGCCGCAGTGCCCCGGCCCGGCCGTGTCGCCGGGACCGGTCCCCGCCCGCGCGTGCTGTGCTGGCGTCAGCTCGCTCGTGCACAACTCCCGGTCTGCCGACGGGTCTCACGCCCCGGCCGGCGACGGCGCGGGAGACGACGACGGGGACACCGTCCCGGGAGGGGAGTCGCGATGGCGTGGGATCAGCCGGGTGAGGCGGGGGCGCACGGCGGGGCAGGGGGGTTCGCGGTGCCGCCCATGCCGTCGCGGCCGCCGACGCCGCCCGTACCGCCCGACCCGGTGCGGGCCGTCGCGGTGGCCCTGCTCAACCTGAGCGGCCTCGGGCTCGGGTACGCGCTGTTGCGCCGCTGGTGGTTCGCCGCCGCGTGCTGGGCGGCGACCGGCGCGCTGCTGGCGGTCGCGCTGCCGGCCGACCCGGACGGCGTCCCGGCCGGCGCGGTCGCCGGGTACCTGGCGCTGCTGGGGCTCGCGGCCGTGCACGGCGGGCTGCGGGGCCTGCGCGCGCGCCTGGCCTGGCCGCCGCGGTCGCCCGTCGCCGCGCTGCTGGGCCTGGCCCTCCTCGCCGCCCCGGCCGGGGGGTACGCGCTGTACGACGGGGCCCGGGACGAGGCCGTGCAGCGGATGCTGCTGGACCGCCTGGACCGGGCCGACCGGCTCGTGAGCGCCGCGGGCCACCGGCCGTTCCGCGCGGCCGGGGGCGACTACCGCCGGGCGCTGGACGCCTACCGGGACCTGCTCGACGACCACCCGGGCTCCCGGGCCGCCCGGCGCGTGCCCGACCGGCTCGCGACGTTCTACGCGACGGTCGGCGCCCCGTACGAGCAGCAGCGGTACTGCGACGCGCTGGAGCCGCTGAGATACCTGCGCACGGTCTCCGGCACCCTCGGCGGCCAGGCCCCCGGGTCCCTGGCCACCTGGCCCGACGACCGGCTCGCCACCTCCCTGTACGCGTGCGGAACGGGCCGGCTCGGCGCCGGTACGGGCGTCGGGGAGCTGAGCGAGCTGCTGACGAGCTTCCCCGGCTCCCGGCAGGCCGCGCGGGTCGCACCGGCCTTCGCCGACGCCGTCGGCAAGGCCGCCGCGGCCCTGCCGGGCGCCGACCCCTGCCCGGCCACCGAGCGGCTGCGCACCCTCGGCAGCCAGGCCTCCACCCTGGCCGGCCGGAAGAGCGCCGCGTCCGCCGCCCTTCGCGAGCAGGCCCGCAGGGCCGCCGGGCGGGTGCGGTCCGGTACGTACGCGTGCGGCGTGGACCAGTACCGCGACGGCGACTTCGCGGCGGCGCTCCGCACGATGAACGGCTTCGTCCGCGCCTACCGCGACGACCGGAACCGGGAGCGCGCCCAGAAGATAGCGATAGCCGCCGAGATCGCCCGGGAGGAGCCCGCGGCCGGGCGGCGCCTGCCCACCACCGCCTCCGGCGGCAGCATCTCCGTCACCGTCCTCAACGACAGCCCGGACGAGGTGGAGATCCTCTACACCGGCCCGGTCACCGGCAGTTTCACCCTCGGCGCGTGCGGAAGCTGCACCCTGTACCCCAGCGAGGCGGCCGCCCGCGCCACCGCCTGCGAGGACAGCGGCGGCGCCTACCCGCGGCGGACGATCCGCCTGCCCGCCGGGACCAGCTACTTCCTGCACAAGTCCAGGGACGGCGCCACCGCCGCCACTCCCGGCACCGACACGGCCGAGATCGAACCCGGCTACACGTACACCGAGTGCGCCTACACGGTCCGGACGACGGGCTTCGGCTCCGGCGGCGGCGGGGGAACCGGCGGGGTGTAGGCCGGGCGCGGGCCGAGGCGGCCCGCGCTCACTCGTCGTCCAGCAGGGCGAGGTCCGGAGGCACCAGGGTGGTCGACTCCACCAGGCCCTTGAGCAGGTTGTGCAGCAGGGTGTTGTCGCTGGGCACCGAGCCGGAGTCCATGTCGTGCAGCAGCGGGTACGGGAAGCCGTCGCCGTGCAGCCGCCGGCGCACGGCCTCCAGCCGGAACTCGATCCTGCGCGGCGTCCAGTTGCCCCCGGGGCAGAGGTCGGCGAGCTGCGCCGCCGCGCCACGGTAGGACAGCGGGCGCGGGCCGTCCTCGTAGAGGAGGTAGTGCTGGCCCATGACGACCAGGAGGAGGCGTTCGTCCTCCTCCAGCGGCCAGGTTCTGGGCGGCAGGGTGGTGGCCTGCCGACGCGGTACGAGACCGGACTCGTCGTGGCCCGTCACGTACAGCTCGACCAGGTGCTCCCGGGGGCCGGAGCCCTTGACGAACACCGGGGTGTATCCCACGGCCAGCGGGACCGGGTCGGTGGAGGCGTGCATCAGCCGGCCGTGCGGCAGCCGGACGAGCTGCCGGCCGGTGTTCCGCAGCCACCAGCGGCGTTTGCGGAAGGTGAGTTCGCCGTGCCGGCGGCTGACGCGCAGGTCGTCCTCGCCGACGGGCAGGTCCACCTCGGGGCGCTCGCCGCGCCCGAACCGCACGGTCAGACCGGGCCGCGGCGGGACCCTGAGGCGGCCGGCCACGGAGCGCACGTGGAGCGTGCCGGGTGCGGCGGGAGCGGCGCCCCGCGCGAGAGTGTCACGGCTGTTCACAGCGGTCTCCCTGGCTGCCTGGTCGGTCCGGTCCGGACGGGGGCGGGTGTGCGGCCCCCGTGGTCTCCTGTCCCTGGCCGCACACCCGCGCGCCCACTGTGCGCCGACCGGCCCGGGACCCCTCCCGCCGCGGTCCGGCCCGGGGGCGGGGGCCGTCAGCTCTGGGGCAGCGTGGCGGCGGCCGAGCGGGCGAGCGCGGTGGCCAGGTCGCAGGGCCGGTCCCGCGGGCGGCCGGCACCGTGGATCTCGACGATCACCGTCTCGTACGCCGTGTCCCCGTCCTCGTCGACGTAGGAGGGCCCCGCGACCGCCACCGTGCACGTACCCTCGCCGTCCTTCTCCGGCATGATGACGGCCCGGTGGCCCTGGAGGTCGGTGGTGCTGCTGTTGTCGGCCATCGGCAGCGTGGGCCGGTCGAAGTGCAGGTACGCGTCGATGTCGGTGGTGGTGCTGTGCCACTTGCAGCCCCACCCGCCGTACGACGGCTCCGGGTCGCGGGCGTCGACGCCCGGGATGACGCTGAGGGCGTCGGCCGCGGCCATGCCGCAGGCGTCCTGGTACAGCAGCGAGTCCCGCGGATAGGCGGGGGAGCGGCGGGGCAGCCGGCCGCCGCCCAGCCGGTCGGCGGCGATCCCGGCCGCCGTGTCGGCGATGTCGCACAGCGCCATCCGGTTCCCGGCCTCGCCGAGCCCGTCCGCCTCGATGAGGACCGTGTAGTCGGGGATGCCGTCGACCGTCAGCACGCGCGTGCACCTGCCGCTCTCCGCGGACCGCTCCACCACGCCGACCCGTCCGGACCGCCGCGCGGGCGAGGCCAGTTCGGACACCGGATCCCGGTCGAGGTCGATGTGCACGTCTACCAGGTCGCGGCCGCTCCGGGACACGACGACGTCGCACCGGTCGAAGTTGCCGTAGTCCCGCTCCAGTTCGGTGTCGCCGAGCCGGTCGAAGGCGGTGGCCCGGGTCAGGGAGCAGGGGTCGGCGGTGCGGTAGTCGCCGAACAGGGCCGCCGCCGGGTCCTTCGTCGGAGGCGCGGACGGCGAGCGCGTGGCGCCGCCGGCCGACGCCTTCCCGTCGCCCTGGGCGGTCAGGACCACGGCGAGGACGGCCAGCGCCACGGCTCCCGCCGTCGCCACCGCGGCCGCCGCGCCCGCCGGCCGGCCGAGCGGCCCGCGCCCCGGGCGCTCCCCGGGAAGGCCGCGGGTGGTCTCCGGCGCTCGGGCCGGGAGGGCGGGCAGGAGCGCGGGCGGGCCCGCGGCGGCCGCGAGCCGTTCGCGGACCTCGGCCATGCCGGGGCGGTCGCGCGGATCGGGCCGCAGCATGGCCGTGAGCAGGTCGCGCAGGGGACCGACGTCCGCGTCCAGTCCGGGCGCCGCGGGTACGGCCCGGTGCGCCGGGACGTACGCCCCGGACGTCCGCTCCTCGGCGGCCGTCGTGCCGTCTCCGCGGCCGTCGCGCCCCGGGGGTTCCCCCGCGATGAGCGCGTAGACGGTGGCGCCGAGCGAGTAGACGTCCGAACGCGGCTCGGGCGGCCGCCCCTGGGCCACTTCGGGGGCGCCGAAGCCGGGCGTGTAGCCGCCGCTGTGGTTGGGGGAGATGGTCTCGTCGCCGCCGACGCGGTAGGCGGTGCCGAAGTCGGCGAGCTTGACCGAGGTGCCGCCCGAGGCGATGAGGTTGCCGGGTTTGACGTCGCAGTGGACCAGACCGGCCGCGTGCAGGGCGGCCAGCGCGTCGGCGGTCTGCGCGCCGATGTGCGCGGCCAGGGGCGGTGGTATCGGGGGCCGCCGGGCGAGGTTGCCGCCGGGCACGTGCTCCATGACCAGCCAGGCGGTGGTCCGGCCCAGCCGGGTGCGCCGGACGGCGTCGTAGAGGGTGACCACGTGCGGGTGGCGCAGCCGGGCCAGCGCGCGCGCCTCGGCCCGCAGCCCGTCGAGCCCGGCGTCCGCGCCGTCGCGGGGGCGTACCCGTTTGAGGGCCACGTCCCGGCCCAGGTCCTCGTCGTGGGCCAGCCAGACCTCGCCCATGCCTCCGTACAGGGGGCCCTTGGTCAGCCGGTAGCGCCCACCGACCCGTGTGCCCAGGCGCACCGATGTGTCTCCTCGCGTGTGACCGGTACGGCTCCGCCGCGGCGGCGCGGGCGGAGCGGGAGGTGAATCTATCGCGTGAGAACGCGGTCACACGCCGCGTTCGCAGGGCGGCGTCCGATACCCGACGGTGTTTCACAGGATGTTCACCGCGCCCGGACTCCGGCGCGCGTGGCGCCGCCCGTGCGCTCCCCGGCGCGCGCTCGGCGGCCGGCCCCGCGCCAGTGGGCCGACAGCGCCCGCGCGTCGGCGAGTCACCGCCGGTCTTTGCCCGCGACAGGTGTGAAACCGCCCGAAAAAGGCACACGCATGGGCGGAAGCTACCCGCGCATCCGAGGAGGCAGATCATGGCCACTGGAGAGACCGGCTTCAGCGACGTGGCGTACGACCTGGTGTCCGTGCAGTACCACGCCCTCAAGGGCGGGCACGACTACGGCCAGTACGTCCGCGACGCGGAGAGCGCGGACAAGAAGGAGATCGCCGAGTTCTTCCGTTCGGTGATGGAAGAGGACTCGAAGCGGGCCGCCGAGTGCCACCGCTTCCTGGCCGAGCTGTCCACCGCCGGGGACGCCGGTCCCGCGGCGAGCTGAGACCCGGGCGGCCCGCGCGGGCCACCCGCGCGGCGANCGGTCCCGCGGCGAGCTGAGACCCGGGCGGCCCGCGCGGGCCACCCGCGCGGCGACTCCCGCGCCCTGCCCGGGCACCCGGCGGCCGTGGCCGGCCTCACGCGAGGCCGGCCACGGCCGCCGCGCGTCCGCACCCGGCCCGGCCGCCCCCAACCCTCCCTACCCGGACTCCGCGCGGGAGGGCCGAGGCCCCGCGTCCTTGGACGGAGCCCGTCCCGGCCCGGCCGGGCCGGACCCGGCCGGGTCCGGGGCCGGGGCGGCGCTGGCCGAGGACGCCCTGCTGACCTTGGCGGCCGCCGCCGAACACCCCAGCGAGCACCCGCTGGCCCGCGCCGTCGTGGACGCCGCCCGCGCCCGCGGCCTCACCCTTCCCCCGGCGCGCGACTTCGCCTCCGCGCCCGGCAGCGGCGTGACGGCCACCGTCGCGGGCCGCGCGGTCGCGGTCGGCAGCCCCGCCCGGCTGCTCG
>NZ_JAVSCF010000271.1:0-8328 GCF_031932565.1 Streptomyces sp. B1866 | reverse complement strand
GCGCGGCGACCTCGGGCACGTGCAGCGGCGGCTCGGCGCGCCACACCAGGTCGACCCGCACCTCGTCGGCGACCAGCGCCTTGAGCCCGGCCGGGGTGTCGCAGGCGATGACCCGGCCGCGCTCCAGCACCGCGACCCGGTCCAGGACGGTCTCCGCCTCGACGACGTTGTGGGTGACCAGCAGGACGGTCACGCCGCGCTCGGCCCGGCGCCGGTCGACGGCCGCCCACACGGCGCGGCGGGCGACGGGGTCCATGCCGGTGGTGGGCTCGTCCAGCACCAGCACCGGCCGCTCGCCGACCAGCGCGGCGGCGACGCAGGCCAGCCGCCGCTGCCCGCCCGACAGCTTGCCCACCGGCCGGCCGGCCACGCCGGCCAGGCCCAGCTCGTCCAGCACGGCGTCCCGTTCGGCGCGGGCGGTACGGGCGGGCAGGCCGCGCAGCCGGCCGGTGGTCTCGGCGGCGAGCGCGACGGTCAGCTCGTCCAGGGCGGTGGAGTGCTGGCTGAGGTAGCCGACGAGCCGCGCGGCGCGCTCGGGGTGCCGTACGAGGTCGTGGCCGAGCACCTGGACGCTGCCCGCGTCGGGCCGCAGCAGGCCGGTGAGCTGCCGCACGAGGGTGGACTTGCCCGCGCCGTTGGGGCCGAGCAGGCCGAAGACCTCGCCGGGCGCCACGTCCAGGTCGATGCCGTCGCTGGCCCGCACGGCGGGCTCGGCGAACGCGCCGCGCCGCCCGCGCACGGCGGGGTAGGTCTTGACCAGGCCGCGCACGGTGCACGCGGCGCCGCCGCCCATCGCCTGTGTCGTGCCCGTCCTCACGAACTACGAGAGTACGCGCCCGCCCGGCCCGTCCCGGCCCCGGGGCGGCGCGCCGGAGGCCCGGCGCGCCCGGCGGGCGGAGGTGCCGGCGCGGTCCGGGCCCGGGCCGTGCCTGGTCAGCCGTCGCCCGCGGCGCGCTCGGCGCCCGACCGGGCGTCGATCTCCCGCCAGAAGCCGGCCCGGATCGCGTAGCGGTCGTTCTCGTCGATCTGGTCGTCCTTGTGGGCCAGCAGCCCGAAGCGGGCCGCGTAGCGCAGCAGCTCGCCGTCGATGCGGTGCGGGATGCGGGGGTAGGCGCCGGACAGCTGGGCGAGGTGCGCGGGCTCGGCCAGCCGGTCGATCCACCGCCGGGCGAAGACCTGGCCCACCTCGAAGGGGTCGCCGCTGACCGCGGTGATGTCCGCCTCGCGGTCGGCCCAGCGCTGCTCGGCGCTGGTGAGCTGGGCCAGCATGGGCAGGCCCGCGGTCTCCGGCGGCTCGTCCGCGCCGCCCGGGCCGCGGTCGATCCAGCCCCGGTCGGAGGACCAGCGCAGGGTCGCGCTCGGCACGGGCTGCGGGGCGGTCTGGCCGGCCGGCCCGCGGCCCAGGATGGCGAGGTCCTTCGGGGTGGGCACGCCTCTGGAGCCGGGCGCGGAGCCGGTGTCCGCGGAGTCCCGCTCGGCGCCGTCGGCTCCCTCCGGGCCGGCTCCGGGGGTGCGCGGGCCGGGTCTGGGGCGGGCGGCGCCGTTGCGCGCGGGGGGCGCGTCGGCGGGCACCGGCGCGGGCGCGGCCGTCTCCGGCAGCGGGGCGGCGAGGATGGCGGCGATCTCCGGGCGGGGCGCGGGCGGCGGCGCGCACGGCCCGGTGAGCTCCTTCACGCGCACCGCTCCGGTGATCCAGCTGCGGTCCAGCACCCGCCGCTCGTCGGCCTCGGCGACCAGGTCCTCGGACTGGTTGTAGTCGCCGTCGGCGGCCTGGACCGCCCACAGGTGGACGGCCACGCCGTGCTCCTTGGCGGACATCAGGCCGGGCAGCAGGTCGCCGTCGCCGGTGACGAGCACGATGTCGGAGCAGGCCCGGTTGCGCGCCAGCTCGGTCAGCTCGGCGTGCATGGCGGCGTCCACGCCCTTCTGCGCCCACCGCCCGTCGCTGTGGGTGAGGGCACCGAGCCGGACGGTGACGCGAGGCATGACGCGCAGCCGCCGGTGCTCGGGCTGCGGCACCCGGTCGGGGGCGCCGTCGAACCAGTAGATGCGCAGCAGGGGCCGCTCGGTCTCGGCCTCGGCGCGCTCCCGCAGCCCCTGGATGAGGGTGGCGTGGTCGACGGAGATACGGGTCCGGGCGGGCTCTCCGGCGAGCAGGCTCGCGGCGGCGCCGAGCAGGTACCCGGCGTCCACCAGGACGACGCAGCGGTCCACGTTCCACCCTCTTTCCTTAAAGTCCGGGTCGGTCACCCCCCGACACAGACACGCGGCCGTGTCCCCCCGTTTCCCTTTCCGGCTTTTCTTCGAGTCTGCCCGACGGTGCGAGCCTTATCTGTCCGAACTGGATCAACGGCGTGACGGTCACGGCCCGCCCCGAAGATCTTTCTCCCGGATCGGGTGACCCTGCCCCCATCTGCGGGGAGGGCGCCCCGATGGGGTTGGTGCCTGCCGTCTCCGGGAGGTCCGGGCACCCGGCGGACAGGACGCGCCGCACGGTGCGGCAGGTGCGCCGCTCGTTCGGGGATGGGCAGGGGGCCGTTCGGGCAGGGTTACACACCGTAGGACCGTTCGCGGTCACACAGAGGCGAAGACCGGCGGGCGGCTGCCGGATCGGCCTCGTCCGAGTGAGCACCGGAAGGAGGTGCACCATGGGCGGCTGGGTCGAAGACGACGACGGCGACATCCGGGTTCCGGACGACGTGCCCGACGACGACGAATAGGCGCACGGCGGATGGCCCGGACCAACGGGGGCCCGGTGGCCGGGGGGCAGTCCGCTCCCGGCCACCGTCGTGCGGACGCGTCGGTCCTGCCGGGCACGTCGATCCTGCGTCCGCCGCCACCTGTGACAGGGCCCCCTTCGGGCCTGCTCCGCAGCGCTCACGGGTCCGTCGGCAGCCGTCCTGCGCATCTATGGATTCGTTAAGGTGGGGTCTCACCCGACACACTGGATCCGTCCCCGCGAGGAGTTCGTCCCACTGTGGCTGACAACTTCGTTCACCTGCACGTCCATACCGAGTACTCGATGCTCGACGGGGCCGCGAAGAACAGCAAGCTGTTCGCCGAAGTGGAACGCCAGGGCATGCCCGCGGTCGCGATGAGCGACCACGGCAACATGTTCGGGGCCTACGAGTTCTACCAGGTGGCGCAGAAGACCAGCGTCAAGCCGATCATCGGCATCGAGGCGTACGTCGCCCCGGAGTCCCGGTTCACCAAGAAGCCTCTCTTCTGGGGACCTGGAGGACAGCGGGCCGTCTCGGACGACGGTGAGGGCAGCAAGGACGTGTCCGGAGGCGGCCGGTACACCCACATGACCATGTGGGCACGGAACGCCGACGGTCTTCGGAACCTCTTCCGCCTCTCGTCGCTGGCCTCCTTCGAGGGCTATTACGGCAAGCCCCGAATGGACCGCGAACTGATCGCCAGGTACGCGGAGGGCATCATCGCCACCACCGGCTGCCCCTCCGGTGAGGTGCAGACCAGACTGCGGCTGGGCCAGTACGCCGAGGCGGTGAAGGCAGCGGCCAGCTATCAGGAGATGTTCGGGAAGGAGAACTACTTCCTGGAGTTGATGGACCACGACCTGGACATCGAGCGGAGCGTCCGCGAGGACCTGCTGAAGATCGCTCGGCAGTTGGACATCCCGCTGCTGGCCACGAACGACTCACACTATGTCACCGAGGACCAGGCGGACGCCCACGACAGCCTGCTGTGCGTGGGGGTGGGCCGGAACAAGGCCGACACGAACCGGTTCAAGTTCAACGGCTCGGGCTACTACATCAAGACAGCCGCCCAGATGCGGGAGTTGTTCCGTGAACTCCCTCAAGCCTGCGACAACACGCTGTTGATCGCCGAGCGTGTGGATTCCTACGACCAGGTCTTCCAGTATGTCGACCAGATGCCGCAGTTCGACGTACCCGAGGGCGAGACCCAGGAGTCGTGGCTTCGACAGGAGTGCCTGAAAGGGCTGACGGAGCGATACGGGGACCCTTTGCCCCAGGAGGTCATCGAGCGTTTCGAGACCGAGATGAAGGTCATCGGTCCGATGGGCTTCTCCTCGTACTTCCTGGTGGTGGCCGACATCTGCCGATACGCTCGCGACAACGGAATCTCCGTAGGGCCGGGCCGTGGGTCGGCGACCGGCTCCATCGTCGCCTACGCGACCCGCATCACCGAACTGGACCCGCTCGAACACGGCCTGCTGTTCGAGCGTTTCCTCAACCCCGAGCGTATCAACCCGCCGGATGTCGACCTCGACTTCGACGACCGCCAGCGGGACCAGATGGTCCGTTACGTCACCGAGAAATACGGGTCCGAGTACACCGCTCAGGTCAACACCTTCGGCACCATCAAGGCCAAGGCCGCTGTCAAGGATTCCAACCGCATCCTCGGCTACCCGTTCTCCCTGGGCGACCGCATCACCAAGGCCATGCCGCCCGACGTCATGGGCAAGGGCATTCCGCTGGACGGGATCTTCAACGCGGAACATCCCCGGTACAACGAAGCCGGAGAAGTCCGGCAGATGTACGAGAACGAGCAGGACGTCAAGAACGTCATCGACACCGCCCGGGGCATCGAAGGGCTGATCCGCGGCACCGGCGTTCACGCGGCCGCTGTCATTCTCTCCAAGACACCGCTACTCGACCTGATCCCGATGCACATGCGGGACAAGGACGGCGTGATCATCACAGGCTTCTCGTACCCGCAGTGCGAGGAGATGGGCCTGATCAAGATGGACTTCCTGGGCCTGCGGAACCTGGGCATCATCGATCATGCCATCAAGATCGTCAAAGAGAACCGTGGCGTATCCGTCGAGACCGACAAGATCCCGCTGGACGACAGCAAGACCTACGAACTCCTGGCGCGGGGTGACACCCTCGGCATCTTCCAGCTCGACGGTGGGCCGATGCGCTCGCTGCTGCGGTTGATGGAACCGACCCGCTTCGAGGACATCGCCGCCGTTCTGGCCCTGTACCGGCCGGGGCCGATGGCCGCCAACGCGCACACCAACTACGCACACCGCAAGAACGGCCGCCAGACCATCGAGCCCATCCACCCTGAACTGAAGGACGCTCTGGAACCCATCCTGGGCACCACGTTCCACCTGCTCGTCTACCAGGAGCAGATCATGGCCATCGCCCGGGAACTCGCGGGGTACAGCCTCGGCGGCGCTGACCTGCTGCGGCGAGCGATGGGCAAGAAGAAGCCCGAGGTGCTGGAGAAAGAATGGGGCAAGTTCTCCTCCGGCATGAAATCCAACGGCTACTCCGACGAGGCCACCAAGGCCCTGTGGGACGTCATGCTGCCGTTCTCCGGCTATGCTTTCAACAAGTCACACACGGCCGGATACGGATTGGTGTCGTACTGGACCGCCTATCTGAAAGCCAACTATCCGGCCGAATACATGGCGGCCCTGCTGACTTCCGTTGACGACGACAAGGACAAGGCATCCGTCTACCTCGCGGAGGCCCGGAAGATGGGCATCAAGATCCTCTCCCCGGACGTGAACGCGTCGGTCGCCGACTTCTCAGCCGTGGGGGACGACGTCCGCTTCGGCCTCAAGTCCGTCCGCAACGTCGGCTCGAACGTCATCGACTCCCTGGTCAAGACCCGCAAGAGCAAGGGGAAGTACACCTCCTTCGCCGACTTCCTCGACAAGTCGGAGATCGTGGTCTGCAACAAACGGACCATCGACTCGCTCATCAAAGCCGGTGCCTTCGATTCCCTGGGCCACACCCGCAAGGGACTGTGCGACATCCACGAGAGCGCCGTCGACTCCGTCATCCCGGTCAAGAAGCAGCAGGCCATCGGACAGGACGACCTTTTTGGTTCGGTCGCCGCCGACGGGGACGCCCCGGGCATCGGCCTGAACTTCCAGGCCAGCGACCAGGAGTGGAATCGCAAAGCCAAACTCGCACTCGAACGGGAAATGCTCGGCCTGTACGTCTCCGCTCACCCTCTGGACGGCGCCGAGCACATCCTGGCCCGCAATCGCGACACCTCCATCGCCGAACTCCTCGACTCGGGGCGGACCGGTGGCGAGGTGAAGGTCGCGGGACTGATCACCGGAATCGACCGGCGGATCAACAAGAGGGGCGACGCCTGGGCGATTGTCACTGTCGCAGACCGGGACGCGAGCACGGAGATCCTGTTCTTCCCCAAGTCCTACATGCTGGTCCAGCACGAACTGGTCGACGACAACGTGATCGCCGCGCGGGGCCGCATCAACGAACGCGACGGCGCCATCAGCATCTTCGGAGAAGAGCTGACCCCGCTCGACATCTCCTCGGCCGAGAACGGCGGGAAACCTCCGGTGATCCTGGTCCTGCCCGAGCACCGGATCAACCGCCAGACGGTAGCCGAACTCAAGCGCACACTCCGCTCCCATCCTGGGGACAGCCCCGTCCGTTTGAGGGTTGAAAGCCGCCGGAAAACGACCGTCTATGAACTCGGTTTCCTGGTGAACTCCGAGAACATCGCCTCGGATATCAAGGGCGGATTCGGCCAGGCCGCCTGGGGCGGGGTCGCCATCTGAACGATCCGGGCACGATCGCGCGCCGTCGTCCCACACCGCCCCCCGCCCGCCGTCCGCCGACACGCAGCTGATCTGGTCCACGTGTCGCCTGCACTCACACGTCCGCGCTGTCCCCGAGGAGGACCACCCTGATGCCGACGACGCCCACCCTCTCGGCCCGGGCGGAGGAGCGCGGCGAGCACGTGCTCTCCGTCTTCGGCACCGCCTTCGGCGCGCTGCTCGCCGCCGACCCGGCCGCCTTCCGGGTCAAGTTCCGCAAGATGGCCGCCTCGGCGTTCGCCTTCTACCGGGGCACGGCCTGCCTGTTCTACGCCGACCTCGACGGGGAGCGGGACGCCGGCCCGTATCTGGACGAGCGCACCAGCCGGGTGTGGATCCACGGCGACCTGCACGCCGAGAACTTCGGCACCTATATGGACGCCAACGGCCGCCTGATCTTCAACGTCAACGACTTCGACGAGGCGTACGTGGGCCCGTTCACCTGGGACCTGAAGCGCTTCGCCGCCTCCGTGGCGCTGATCGGCTACACCAAGGCGCTCAGCGACGAGACGATCAGCGAGCTGGTGCGCACCTACGCCGCCGCCTACCGCGAGCGCGTCCGGGCGCTGGCCGCCGGCGCCCCGGACCACGAGGTGCCGCCGTTCACGCTCGACACCACGCGCGGGCCGCTGCTCGCGGCGCTGCGCGACGCCCGCTCGCTGACCCGCTTCGGGCTGCTGGACTCGATGACCGAGATCCGCGACTACGAGCGGCGGTTCACGCCCGGCGGCGGCGCCGTCGCGCTGGACGAGGCCACGCGCGAGAAGGTCCTGGCGGCCTTCGAGGACTACCTGGAGACGCTGCCCGCCGCCAGCCGCACCCGGCCCGACTCCTACCGGGTGAAGGACGTGGTCGGGCGGCGCGGGATCGGCATCGGCAGCGCCGGGCTGCCGTCGTACAACATCCTCCTGGAGGGCAACAGCGACGCCCTGGAGAACGACGTCGTGATCTACATGAAGCAGGCGCAGACCCCGTCGGTCTCCCGGCACATCACCGACGAGCGGGTGCGCGGCTACTTCCGGCACGAGGGGCACCGCACGGTCATCTCCCAGCGGGCCCTCCAGGCGCACGCCGACCCGTGGCTGGGCTGGACCGAGCTGGACGGGGCCGGGCAGCTGGTCGCCGAGGTGTCGCCGTACGCGGTCGACCTGGACTGGTCCGACCTCGACGACCCGGGCGAGATCGCGGCGGTCGTCGCCGACCTGGGGCGGGCCACCGCCACCATGCACGCGGCGGCGGACGACCAGAGCGGCCACTCGCTGGTGCCGTTCTCCACCGAGCGGGCCATCGACGCGGTGATCGCCGCGGACGAGGACGGCTTCCCCGAGCTGCTGGTCGACTTCGCGCACTCCTACGGGGCGCGGGCGCGGGCCGACCACCAGATCTTCGTGGACCTGTTCCGCAACGGCCGCATCCCGGGGCTGTGACCCGCGGGCGGACCACCGGCCGGACGCCGCCGGGCGCCGCCCGCGGCGCCGCCGCCGCTGCCCGGCCGGGGCCCGAGCCGTACGGTCCCCGGCCGGATCCGGTGTTCGTACCATAGGGTTACCGGCCATGCAGCAGCCTGATGACCAGTCCGGCAACGGACACGACCCGCGACGGGACGCGCCGCCACAGCCGCCTTCGCACGCCGACACCTGGCCGGGCACGGACCCGCGGGCGGCCGGGCCCGCGGGCGGCCCGCCGCCCGGTCCCCCGCCGGCCGCTCCCCCACCGCCTCCGCCGCCTGCGCCGGTCGGGCGGGCCGAGGCCCCCGG
>NZ_JAVSCF010000270.1:0-8394 GCF_031932565.1 Streptomyces sp. B1866 | reverse complement strand
CGGGCGACCGGCGCCGCCCGCTCGGCGGCCAGGGCGTCGGCGGCGCCCACCGGGCGTTCGCGCCCGAGCCGCAGCAGGCCGGGCCGGAGGCCGAGGCCCAGCAGCCGCCGCGCCGCCGCCGACGGCAGCCGGACCGGCGCCAGGAGCCGTTCCCCGAGCCGGAGCAGGCACGACAGCCCGAGCAGACACGACAGCCCGAGCAGGCACGACAGCCCGAGCAGGCACGGCAGTCGGCGCCGCCCCCGGAGAACACCCAGGAGATCCCCACCGCCGACCTGGCCCGGGCCCTGCGCGAGGCGGAGTCCTCGCGCGCGGCGGCGCCCGATCTGACGGACGACGTGCCGCTCGACGAGCTGTACTACGGCGCCTTCCGCCAGTTCGTGGCCAACAACAGCAAGTTCCCGTCGGCGTACCAGTTCCGCCGCCTGCTGCGCGACGGGTACGGGCTCGCCGACGTCCCGGACACGGAGATCGACTTCCAGCTCAACGACTGCAAGGACCGCTACAAGATGGAGATGGGCACGGAGTACATCCCCTGACCCTGACCCAGGCGACCCCGGGAACCCGGAGAACCCGGACCCCGGCAGCCGCGCCGGGGCCCGGGACCGGAGCGAGGCCCTACGCCCCCAGCAGCTTGCGCACCCGGTCCGCCCCCACCGCCAGCAGCAGCGTCGGCAGCCGCGGCCCGGTGTCCCGGCCGACCAGCAGCCGGTACAGGAGCGCGAAGAAGGCCCGCTGGGCCGCCTTCAGCTCCGGCGTCGGCTTGGCGTCCGGTGCGAGTCCGGCCCGTACCTTCGGCACGCCGTAGACGAGCGTGGTCAGCCCGTCCAGCGACCAGTGGGTGTCCAGCCCGTCGAGCAGCAGCCGCAGCGACGCGCGCCCGTCGTCGTCGAGCGCACCGAGCAGCGCCGTGTCCGGCTCCTCGCGCACGCGCGTGCGCGCTTCCGCGGGCACCTGGGTGGTGATCCACCGCTCGGCCTTGTCCAGCCGGGGCCGGGTCTCGTCCAGGGTCTTCACCGGGTTCGCCGGGTCCAGCTCGCCGAGGATGCGCAGCGTCTGCTCGTCGTGCCCGGTGGTGATGTCCACGACCGAGGCGAGCATGCGGTACGGCAGCGGGCGCGGCGTGGCGGGCAGCGGGCCCGCGGCGGTGCCGGTGGCGCGCCGGTGGGCGGCGGCGTCGGCGGGCTGGGCGGTGCCGTCGGCGACCTTGCGCTCCAGGGCGTCCCACTCGTCGTACGTACGCTGGATCTCCTGGTCGAACGCGATCTTGAACGCCTGGTTCGGCCGACGGCGCGCGTACAGCCAGCGCAGCAGCGGCGCCTCCATGATCTCCAGCGCGTCGGCCGGGGTGGGCACGCCGCCGCGCGAGGAGGACATCTTGGCCATGCCGCTGATGCCGACGAACGCGTACATGGGCCCGATGGGCTGCTCGCCGCCGAAGATCTCCTTGACCAGCTGCCCGCCGACGACGAACGACGAGCCGGGCGACTGGTGGTCCACCCCGCTGGGCTCGAAGATCACGCCCTCGTACGCCCACCGCATCGGCCAGTCGACCTTCCAGACCAGCTTGCCGCGGTCGAACTCGCGCAAGCGCACCGTTTCCTCGTGGCCGCACTGGCAGACGTAGGCCAGCCGGGTGGTCTCGTCGTCGTAGGCGGTGACGGTGGTCAGGTCGCGGCCGCAGGCGGAGCAGTACGGCTTGTACGGGTAGTACGCGCCGCCGCCCGCGCCCGAGCCGTCGTCCTCCCCGGCCGCGCCCGACCCCTCGGCGGCGGCGACCTCGGCGGCGTCGAGCGGCTTCTGCTGCTTGTGCTGGGGCTTGTCCTTGGTCCGGTAGCGGTCGAGCACGGCGTCGATCCGGGCCCGCTCGCGCATGGCGAACAGGATCTGCTCGCGGTAGGCGCCGGAGGTGTACATGGCCGTCTGGCTGATCCCGCGCACCTGAACGCCCAGCTCGGCCAGCGCCGCGACCATGGGCGCCTTGAAGTGCTCGGCCCAGCTCGCGTACGGGCTGCCGGGCGGGGCGGGCACGGCGGTCAGCGGCTTGCCGATGTGCTCGGCGTACGACGGGTCGACGCCGACCGGGACCTTGCGGAACCGGTCGAAGTCGTCCCAGGACAGGATGTGCTCGCAAGGAATCCCGCGCCGCTTGATCTCGTCGGCGACCAGGTGCGGCACCATGACCTCGCGCAGGTTGCCCAGGTGGATCGGGCCGGAGGGGGACAGGCCGGAGGCGCAGACGACCGGTTTGCCGGGGGCACGGCGCTCCGCCTCGGCGATGACGTCATCGGCGATACGGGAGACCCAGTCGGCGTCTGGGGTGGTCTGAGCCACGTCCGGCACTTCCTTCTTCGCTTGCGGTGTCACGGCCTTGCGGCCCCATTGTCCCATCGGCCGCGCGGAAAACCGCTCATAGCCCCCCTCCCGCCGGAGGCGCGCGACCGCCCGGTCGCGCGGAAAACCGCGGAGAACCGGATGCGGCCCCGTGGAATACTTGAGGAGACCTCCCCTTCAACGGAAACGGCTCAGTACCCATGGCCTCGGTCCCCTCCCTCGCCGCCACCGTCCACCAGCACCTCGCGGACGCCCTCGCGTCCGCCGTGCCGTCCGCCTCCGGCGCGGACCCGCTGCTGCGACGGAGCGACCGGGCGGACTTCCAGGCCAACGGCCTGCTGGCGCTCGCCAAGCGGCTGAAGGGCAACCCGCGCGAGCTGGCCGCCCAGGTCGTGGAGCGGCTGCCCGCCGACGACGGCGTGCTGGCGTCCGTGGAGGTCTCAGGACCCGGCTTCCTGAACATCACGGTCACCGACCGGGCCCTGCTCGACACGCTCGCCGCGCGCGCCGCCGACGACCGCCTGGGCGTGCCGTACGCGCCGGACCCCGGCACCACGGTGATCGACTACTCGCAGCCCAACGTGGCCAAGGAGATGCACGTCGGCCACCTGCGCTCGACGGTCATCGGCGACGCGATCGTACGGCTGCTGGAGTACCGGGGCGAGACGGTGGTCCGCCGCCACCACATCGGCGACTGGGGCACGCAGTTCGGCATGCTGATCCAGTACCTGATCGAGCACCCGCACGAGCTGGACCACGAGTCCGACAGTGCGGGCACGGGCGCGGCGGCGGGCGCCGGGGCCGTGGGCGGCGAGGAGGGCGAGGCCGCGATGGCCCGCCTGAACCGGCTGTACCGCGCCTCGCGCGCGCTGTTCGACTCCGACGAGGAGTTCAAGGCGCGGGCCCGGGACCGGGTGGTGGACCTCCAGGCGGGCGACGAGCGCACCCTCGCCCTCTGGCACAAGATCGTGGACGAGTCGAAGATCTACTTCCAGGCGGTGTACGAGCTGCTGGACGTGGAGGTCCGCGACGAGGACGTGGTCGGCGAGAGCGCGTACAACGACGACCTCATGCGGGTGGTCAAGGACCTGGAGGAGTCCGGCGTCGCCGTGCGCTCCGAGGGCGCCCTGTGCGTGTTCTTCGACGACGTCAAGGGCCCGGACGGCAAGCCGACCCCGCTGATCGTGCAGAAGTCCAACGGCGGCTTCGGCTACGCGGCCACCGACCTGGCCGCCATCCGCGACCGCGTCGGCCGCCTGGGCGCCGACACCCTGCTGTACGTGGTCGACGCCCGCCAGGCGCTGCACTTCCGCATGGTCTTCGAGACCGCGCGGCGGGCGGGCTGGCTGCCGCAGGACACGGCGCGGCAGCTGGCGTTCGGCACGGTGCTGGGCAAGGACGGCAAGCCGTTCAAGACGCGCGAGGGCGAGTCGGTGCGGCTGGTGGACCTGCTGGGCTCGGCGGTGGAGCGGGCCGCGGCGGTGGTCCGGGAGAAGGCCGGGAAGACCGGTGAGCTGACCGAGGAGGAGATCGAGCGGCGGGCCGCCGAGGTCGGCATCGGCGCGGTGAAGTACGCGGACCTGTCCACGTCCCTCACCCGCGACTACGTCTTCGACCTGGACCGCATGGTCTCCCTCAACGGCGACACCAGCGTCTACCTCCAGTACGCGCACGCGCGTATCCGCTCCATCCTGCGCAAGGCGGAGGGCACCGCGGGCCCCGTGCCGCACCCGGAGCTAGCCCTGGCCCCGGCCGAGCGGGCGCTGGGCCTGCACCTGGACGAGTTCGCGGAGACCCTGGCGAGCGTCGCCGAGACGTACGAGCCGCACCGCCTGGCCGCGTACCTCTACCAGCTCGCCTCGCTCTACACGGCCTTCTACGACCAGTGCCCGGTGCTGAAGGCCGAGGGCGGCCCGGCGATGGTGGAGAACCGCCTGTTCCTGTGCGACCTGACGGCACGGACGCTGCGGCAGGGGATGACGCTGCTGGGGATCAGGACGCCGGAGCGACTGTAGGCACGGCCCTTGGGCCGGGCACTTGCGGCCCGGCCCGGCCGTCAGCCCTGGACCGTCTGCTCGTTGAAGACTTCGATCTTGCAGTCGCCCCGGCCAGACCGGGCGATCCTGGCATCGCTCGTGACGAATGGCACCTGAAGCCCTTCCGCCAGTGCGACATAGGTAGCGTCGTACGGGGAAAGGTTGGCGTGCAGCTCCCGCACCCGAGGCAGGAGCGGCATGTGGTCGAAGCGTCGGATAGGGAGAAGGGCGAAGGCGTCCCACGCCGAGTTCAGTTCGGCTTCCGTCAGTTTGCCGCCACGGTGGCGCCCCAGCAGCGCTGAGGTGACTTCGACGTCAACGAGGTGAGGTGCGACCAGCCGCTCACCTCGAATCCGAGCGCCCACCGCCTCACCCACGGGCCCCGCATCGGCGACGAACAGGACCAGGGCTCCCGCGTCGATCACGATCACTCGCGGCGCCTTCCCGCTTCGATGTCCCCGATGACTTCCTCCGTGGTGAGCCGAGCGGTGACGCGCTCCCGGATGCGGACGACAAGATCATCGATTGACGGGGTGGCTGCCTCCGCTTCCAGTAGCGCACGAGCGTACGCCTGGAGGGACTGCCGGTTGCGGGCAGCTCGTATCTTCAGCTCGGCGAGGGCTTCCTCGGACAGGTCGCGTACGTAGAGAGTCGCCATGCGACAAGTCTAGTCGCACCGCAAGCATTCTGCTGGCAGAATGGCGCATCGGGCGTCCCGTGGGCCGCCCCTTGCGGGCTGCGGCCCCGTACAGACGCACACCTTCGCCGCGCGGCTCCGCCACACCGCCCCGGACCTACCCTAGGCTCGTCGCCTCACGGCGCGGGGGCGCGAAGCAGGGGGGGAGGACGCACCAG
The DNA here is from genome assembly GCF_031932565.1 of Streptomyces sp. B1866. Taxonomy (NCBI): domain Bacteria; kingdom Bacillati; phylum Actinomycetota; class Actinomycetes; order Kitasatosporales; family Streptomycetaceae; genus Streptomyces; species Streptomyces sp. B1866. The sequence continues at coordinate 3,169 of NZ_JAVSCF010000270.1, read as the reverse complement.
TGGACGGATACCGCATCCGGATCACCGCGAGCAGCACGGGGGAGCTGGACGGGGCGTACGCGGTGATCGCCGGGGGGTGGCAGGGCAGGCCGCGCGTTCTGCTGGAGGACCGGGCCGCGTACGGGCGGGAGGCGGCCCTGCTGTCGCCCGACGACGAGTACGAGGTGCTGTCCCCGCCGTCCGACGCCCGCCTGGTCCGGGCGCCGCTGTGCTCGTCGTGCGGCGGCAGCGGGAAGATCGGGTGGACGGACGACGAGGGCTGGGAGCACGAGGCGCCCTGCGAGACATGCGAGGGCCGAGGGGAGACGGGCCGGGCCACGGCGTAACGCGGCCCGGCCCGGCGGTCCCCCCTTCATCCAGGCCCAGGCCGCCCCGACCCCGACCGCGGCCGCCCCGCCTGCGACCGGCCCGCCCGGGGCGTGGCCGTGAGGCGCACCACGCAGGGCTGGGCGCCGGACAGCCGGATCTGCTGGACGTGGACGGGCGTGAAGCCGCGGGCGATGGCCGTGGCGAGGTCGGCGGCGTCCGGGAGCAGGACGACGGCCGCGCCGTCGGGCGCCAGCACCCGCCGCAGCTCCGCCCACCAGCGCGCGGGCCGCTCGGCGAGCAGTCCGCGCGGGCTGACCTGCCCGCCCCACGGCGGATTGCACAGCAGGCGGTCCACGCTCCCGTCGGCCAGCGGCAGCTCGCCCGCGTCGCCGCGGCGTACGGAGACGGAGGCGGGAGCCGGGACGGCAGAGGAGAACGCGTCCGCCGCGTTCGTACGGGCCGCCCGCAGCGCGTCCGCGTCCAGGTCGAAGCCGTCGAAGCGCGCGTCAGGGCACACGTGCGCGGCCTCGATGAGCAGCGTGCCCGCGCCGCAGCACGGGTCGAGGACGCGGTGCCCGGGCCGCACGTCGGCCAGCAGGGTCATGGCGGCGGCGACCGGCGGGTGCAGGGTGCCGGGGATGGTCCGCCCCTTGTACGCGCGGCGGTGCAGCGGACGGCCGGTGAGCCGCCGCATGAGGGTCGCCCACGTGCCGTCCAGGGTCAGCCGCCAGCCGCTGTGGCCCGGCGGTGGCGCGGCCCCGCCGCGCCGCGCGTGGTAGGGGACGCCGAGCCGCGCGGCCAGCGCGTGCCCGACGGCGTCCTCGGCGTCGTACCGGTTGAAGGCCCGTCGCCCGAGGAAGGACGCCGACACCTCCACCCCGGTCACGCCCCGGCCGTCCCGGCCACTCCGGCCGTCCCGGCCGCCCGGGTCGGCGCGGGCCGCCAGCCCGGCGAGCCGGGCGAGGTCCGCCCGGCCCGGCCCGGGGTCGGGCATGCGGGCGGCCAGCAGGAACACGTCGTCCGCGGTGCGCGGGCAGTCGGCACCGGTCTCGGGCACCGCTCCGGAGGGCCGGTAGTGCACCTCGCGGTGCCCCAGGCCGGTGACCGCGCCGAGGCCGCGCCGCAGTATCTCGGCCGCCACCACGGGTTCGAGCCCCCGGACACATCGCGCCACCAGGCGCGCCGCCGTCACGAGACGGCGGCGCGGCCGGGACGCGGTTCAGCGAGAAAACGTGCGCGAGCGCGCATGATGATCGTTCTTCNCAGCGAGAAAACGTGCGCGAGCGCGCATGATGATCGTTCTTCTCCCACGTCAAGGCCCGGGACGGCGCCACGCCGCCCCGCCTCGTCGGCGTCGGGCTCTCCTCGTCCCGCCGACGGCGCCTCAGCGCAGGTGGAAGAAGAAGTACATGCGCGGCACGCTAGCACCGCGCGGTCACTCGGTGCGCGCGACTTTCCGGTCGTGGACGCCGACGAAGACGTACCCGTTCTGGGTGGTCTGGAAGATGTAGTACGGCTGGTCGCTGCCGGGGTAGAGGGGCCACCGCAGGGTCACCGTCGTGTACGGGTCGGTGCAGCCCTTCAGCTTGAGGAGTTCGTCGGCCTCGGTGATGTCCATGGAGATGGGCCAGGGCGCGCTGCGTTCCTCCAGCCACGGCTTCGAGGTGAACACCATGGGCTCGAACACGCCCCACTCCTTGCTCCACAGCAGCGCGGCCCCGCCCTGCACGCGGAAGACGAACCGCCAGGTGTCCACGTCGCGCACGGCGGCCGTGGGCCCGTTGGCGGCTATTCCGTTGCCTTCGTACAATATGGCTTCCGGATATGCGCCGCGGGCCACTCGAACCGCCGAGTCGACCAGCCCGAGGAAATCCACCTTCGTTTTCATGAGCCTGCCTCCTGAATGACGTCCCCCGGCCCGCAAAAAGCGTTGAAAGCGTGGGTCATACGAGCTGATGCGCAGGTCAGCGCCGTGACCGAGCAGGGGGGACACCCTATGAATTGTGCCGTCCATGCCAGCGGAGAACGCGCCCCCGGCCGGTGCGGCCGCCGGGCCGGGCATCGGCGCTCACGGAAGGCGGCGGCGGGCCGGAAAACCGACCGCCACCCGCCCCGGGCCGACGGAGTACGGGCGCCCGAACGGCGTAGTCGCTTTTCATCATCGGCCCGGCGCGGCCCGGCGGCAACTTCAGCCCGTATTGACCGTACGGCCCGTATCGGCAACCCTGGCCGCGCCGAGCGGGTGACCCGCCGCGTCACCCTGCGCCGCTGAGGAAGCCCCGCATGCCGCCTGAACCCTCCGACCCGTCCCCGCCCCTGGCGGACCTGGCCGCCCGCGCCCGCCGCCTGGCCGCCCAGGGCACCCGCCGCCTGCTGGGCCTGGCGGGCCCGCCCGGCGCGGGCAAGAGCACGCTGGCCGCACGCCTGCTGGCCGAGCTGGGCCCGGCCCGCGCCGCCCTGGTGCCCATGGACGGCTTCCACCTGGCCGACGCCGAGCTGCGCCGCCTGGGCCTGCTGGGCCGGAAGGGCGCGCCGGAGACGTTCGACCCGCACGGCTACGCGGCCCTGCTGCGCCGCCTGCGCGACCCGCGCCCGGGCGTCGTGGTCTACGCCCCGGCGTTCGAGCGCGAGCTGGAGCAGCCGGTGGCGGGCAGCGTCCCGGTGCCACCCGAGGTCCCGCTGGTGATCACCGAGGGCAACTACCTGCTGCTGGACGAGGACCCGTGGCGGACGGTACGCGGCCTGCTGGACGAGGCGTGGTGGGTCGACCTGGACACCGAGGAGCGCGTCCGCCGCCTGATCCGCCGTCACGAGCGCTACGGCAAGCCCCCGGCCGAGGCCCGCCGCTTCGTCCTGACCT
>NZ_JAVSCF010000269.1:0-8443 GCF_031932565.1 Streptomyces sp. B1866 | reverse complement strand
GGCGGGCCGCCGCGCGCCCCGGGCCGCCCCGGCTGCCGGCCGGCCGCCCGTGGCCGTCCCGCCCGTGGCCGTCCCGCCCGTGCTCGCCTCGGCCGTGGTCGCCCCGCCCGTCGCCGTCCCGGCCGTCGTGCTGTCCGTCGTGTCCACGCGTGTCGCCCCCGCTGTACGCCGCGCCCGGCCTTATACCGAGCAGTAGCTTTCGGTGGGCAGTCTTCTACCGGCGCTTTTCGCGCCGCGGCAACCGGGGCGGACTCCGGTGCGGCAGGCGGTGGGGATTCACCTATCAGGGGGACGAGAGCCGTGGGCGGCCTGCCGTGGAGCCACGGGCGGCGGGGGCGGCGGGGCTGCCGTTCCGGGGGCTCGGTTACCCCGAAGGGGGACGGCCGATCGTATGCTGGCTGGACCTGACAGGCTTTGAGGAGAGCGGCGGTTATGCGCGTCTACGTCCCCCTGACCCTCACCGGTCTCGCCGAGGCGCACAAGGAGGGCGAACTGGGACCCGCTCCGCTCACCGCCTACGCCGTCACCCCCGTGCTGCGCGAGTGGTACGTCTCCGACGACATCGAGGAGCTGGAGTACGCGGCCCTGACCCGGGCGGCCCAGGCGTCGCTGCGCCTCCTGGCCGTCTCCCCGCAGACCCAGCGCCGCCGCGTGGTCGTCGCCGTGGACGTGCCCGACGGCCAGGCGGTCGCCGACCCCGACCTCGGTCTGGACCAGTCGTCGCTGGGCGAGGTGCGGCTGACCGTCCCGGTGCCGCTGGCCAGGGCCGCCGCCGTGCACGTCGACTCCGCCGACGCCGAGCCCGACGTGGCGGCGGCCGCCGAGGCGCTGGGCGCGGCCGATCTGGGGGACGACGACGCGCAGTTCACCGTGGACGGGGCGGAGGACCACGAGCTGATGTGGTACGCGACGCAGGAGATCCCCAACCTGATCGAGTAGCGCGGCGGCCCTCCGGAAAGGACGCCGCCCGCCCCGGTGGGTTTGTCAGACCCCCCGGGTACCGTTTCGGACATGGAGAGGCACGGGACACAGGGGACCCACATCGTCTGGGACTGGAACGGCACGCTCCTGCACGACGTCGACGCCGTCATAGCGGCGACGAACGCGTCTCTGGCGGAGGTGGGCCTGCCCCCGCTCACGCTGGAGCGCTACCGGGACCTGTACTGCGTCCCGGTGCCGCGCTTCTACGAGCGGCTGACGGGACGCCTGCCCACCGACGCCGAATGGCAGATACTCAACGCGACCTTCCAGCGGCACTACGCGAGTTTCGCCGGCGGCGCCGTGCTGGCGGACGGCGCCCGGGACCTGCTGGAGGGCTGGCAGGCGGCCGGGCTGACCCAGTCCCTGTGCTCCCTGGCCCGCCACGAGGAGCTGGTGCCGCTGGTCCGCACGCACGGCGTCGACCACCACTTCCTGCGCGTGGACGGCCGGACGGGGGAGGACTTCAGCAGCAAGGCGGAGCAGATGGTGCGGCACCTCGCCGCGCTCGACGGGGTGCCCCCGCGGCGCGTCGTGGTGATCGGGGACGCGCTGGACGACGCGGTCGCCGCCAGACACGCGGGCGCCCACGCCGTGCTGTACACGGGCGGTTCGCACAGCCGGGCCAGTCTGCGGGCGGCGGGGGTCCCGGTGGTCGACACGCTGGAGGAGGCCGTACGGGAGNNNGGCGGGGGTCCCGGTGGTCGACACGCTGGAGGAGGCCGTACGGGAGGCCGAGCGGCTGGCCGGATCCTGACCGCCGCCCGCTCGTCCTCCCGTATGGCCGTACGGGAGTCGCGTACTCGCGTACGGGGGTCGCGTGGGAGGCGCGTACGGGTCGCTTGCGGAAGGCGGGACGGCGTCAGTGCGGCCTCGGGCCGGGGCCGCGCCGTCCGGCCTCGTACGGGGACGGCGCCGCGCCCCGGCCGGGTGCGCCCCCGCGCCGCGCGTCAGCCGGTGGGGGCCTTGGCGCGCAGCACGTTCAGGAACTCCCGCATCCAGCCCGGGTGGTCCGGCCACGCCCGCGAGGAGACCAGCGTGCCGTCGACCACGACCTCCGTGTCCTGGAAGTCGGCGCCCGCCGCCTGCATGTCCATCTCCAGCGCCGGATAGGAGGTCACCCGCCGACCGCTCAGCCCCCCGACCGCCGCCGTCAGCAGCGGCCCGTGGCAGATCTGCGCCACCGGCTTGTCCGCGTCGAAGAACGCCTTGAGGATCTTGCGCAGCTCCGGGTCGTTGCGCAGGTACTCCGGGGCCCGCCCGCCGGGGATCACCACGGCGGCGTAGTCCCCGGGCTCGACATCGGCGAAGGCCAGATCGGCGGGCCAGGTGTAGCCGGGCTTCTCGGTGTACGTGTCGAAGCCCTCCTCGAAGTCGTGCACCACGAAGCGCAGTGTCTTGCGGCTCGGCGCGGCCACGTGCACCTCGTAGCCCTCCTCGCGCAGCCGCTGGTACGGGTAGAGCACCTCCAGGGACTCGGCCGCGTCGCCGGTCAGAATGAGGATCTTCGGCGCCATGCCGTCCACCTCCGCTCTCGTCCACGCTAACGTCCGTCCACGCCACCGTGCACCCGCAGCGGGCCGGTGCCAAGGGGGCCTGTGCGGCCCCGCGTCCCGCCGTGCGCGCCGCGCCGTGGCCCCCGGTTCCGCGCGTCCGCGCCGCGCCGTCGCCCCCGGCTCCCCGCGCCCGCCGCGCCCCGTCCGGCCCCTGGGAGTGACCGCGCCCCGCCACGCCGGGAGCCGGTCCCACCACCCGGCGTGAGCGGGTCCCGACGCCTGGTGTGAGCCGGTCCCGGCTGGCGGCCGCAGCCGACTGCGGACGGGCAAAGAGCGATAGCCTGGCCCCGTGATCAGCGCGATAGACCGCGAGGGCACCGGCGCCCTCGCCTCGCGCCCGGAGCGCCGCGGGCACCGCGGCGGCCGGGCGGCCGCTGGTCCGTTACCGCCTGCGGCCTTGGTCACTTACGGCCGAGTATCCCCAGCCGTCCGCCATTCGGGCATAGGTTCGCCCTAGGCCGGGTTTCCGTGGCGCGGCGTGACGATGCCCCACTCACTTTCCCATCGACGTCGCGCAAAGGCGCGCGACAGGAGTCAGAGGACATGCAGACCAAGCTGGACGAAGCCACCAAGGCCGAGCTGCTCGCGCGGGCCGCCCGGGTCGCCGAGAGCAGCCCGACCGGGGGAGCGCTACCGGTACGGGGCGAGGACGAGGAGACTCCCGGCGCCTCCCTCACGGCATACCTTCAGCACTACTACCTGCACACCGCTCCCGAGGACCTGACGGACCGGGACCCGGTCGACGTCTACGGGGCGGCGCTGTCTCACTACCGGCTCGCCGAGTCCCGTCCGCAGGGCACCGCGAACGTCCGGGTGCACACGCCGACCGTGGAGGAGAACGGCTGGACGTGCAGCCACACCGTCGTGGAGGTCGTCACCGACGACATGCCCTTCCTGGTCGACTCCGTCACCAACGAACTGACCCGCCAGGGCCGGGGCATCCACCTCGTCGTCCACCCGACGGTCGTGGTGCGCCGCGACCTGACGGGGCGGCTGATCGAGATCCTGGGCCCGCCGCCCGAGCCGCACCGCGGGGGCGGGGCGCGGCCCGGGCCGCTGCCGCACGACGCGCTCACCGAGTCGTGGATCCACGTCGAGATCGACCGGGAGACCGACCGGGAGGACCTGAAGCAGATCACCGCCTACCTGCTGCGCGTCCTGTCCGACGTGCGCGAGGCGGTGGAGGACTGGGAGAAGATGCGCGGCGCCGCGCTGCGCATCGCCGAGGGCATGCCGTCCGAGCCGACCGCCGCCGACGTGCCCGGGCAGGAGGTGGAGGAGGCTCGGGAGCTGCTGCGCTGGCTCGCCGACGACCACTTCACCTTCCTCGGCTACCGGGAGTACGAGCTGCGGCGGGTGGCCACCGAGGACGGTGGCGAGGAGGACGTACTGACCGCCGTGCCCGGCACGGGCCTGGGCATCCTGCGCTCCGACCCGCGCCACCGGGCCGCCAGGGAGGCGGGCGGTGACGAGGCCGCGCCCTCCGGGGGCCCGGGCGGCGGCGAGGGCGGGGGCGCCCGTATCCCCCCGCCCGGACGGCACTTCCGGGACGGCGACACGGCCGACGGCGCCCCGCTGGTGCCCGCCCGGCCCGGCTCGCCGTCCTTCAACCGGCTCCCGGCCGACGCCCGCGCGAAGGCGCGCGAGCACAGGCTGCTGGTGCTGACCAAGGCCAACAGCCGCGCCACCGTGCACCGGCCCTCGTACCTGGACTACATCGGCGTGAAGAAGTTCGACGCCGACGGCAACGTGGTCGGTGAGCGGCGCTTCCTCGGCCTGTTCTCGGCGGCGGCGTACACCGAGTCGGTGCGCCACGTGCCCGTCATCCGCCGCAAGGTGCGGGAGGTGCTGGACCACGCCGGTTTCGCGCCGCACGGCCACGACGGCCGTGACCTGCTGCAGATCCTGGAGACCTACCCGCGCGACGAGCTGTTCCAGACGCCCGTCTCCCAGCTCCGGTCGATCGCCACCGCCGTGCTGTACCTCCAGGAGCGCCGCCGCCTGCGGCTGTTCCTGCGCCAGGACGAGTACGGACGCTACTACTCCGCCCTGATCTACCTGCCCCGGGACCGCTTCACCACGGACGTACGGGTCCGCCTGACGGACATCCTGCTGGAAGAGCTGCACGGCCGGGCGCCCGTCGACTTCACCGCCCTGCACACCGAGTCGGTGCTCTCCCGGCTGCACTTCGTCGTCCGCGTACCGCCGGGCAGCGAGCTGCCGGACCTCACCGACGCCGACGTGGAGCGGATCGAGGCCCGCCTGGTGGAGGCGGCGCGCTCGTGGGCGGACGCGTTCGGCGAGGCGCTGGGCGCCGAGGTCGGCGAGGAGCGCGCGGCGGAGCTGCTGCGCCGGTACGCGGGCGCCTTCCCCGAGGGCTACAAGGCCGACCACACGCCGCGCGGCGCCGTGGCCGACCTGGTCCACCTGGAGCGGGTGACCGGCGGCGAGCGGGAATTCGCGCTCAGCCTGTACGAGCCGGTCGGCGCGGCCCCCGGCGAGCGCCGGTTCAAGATCTACCGCGCGGGCGGCCAGGTGTCGCTGTCCGCCGTGCTGCCGGTGCTGAACCGGCTCGGCGTCGAGGTGGTCGACGAGCGCCCGTACGAGCTGCGCTGCGCGGACGGCACCACCGCCTGGATCTACGACTTCGGGCTGCGCGTGCCGCTGCGGCGCGGTGCGGGGCCCGGGGACGCCGGGGCGTTCCCCGACGACGCGCGCGAGCGCTTCCAGAACGCGTTCGCCGCCGTGTGGACAGGCCAGGCCGAGAACGACAACTTCAACCAGCTGGTCCTCGGCGCCGGGCTCGACTGGCGGCAGGCGATGGTGCTACGCGCGTACGCCAAATACCTGCGGCAGGCCGGGTCCACCTTCAGCCAGGCGTACATGGAGGACACCCTCCGCACCAACGTGCACACCACCCGCCTGCTGGTCAGCCTGTTCGAGGCGCGCATGTCCCCGGAGCGGCAGCGCGCGGGCACCGAGCTGACGGACGCCCTGCTGGAGGAGCTGGAGGCGACCCTGGACCAGGTGGCCTCGCTGGACGAGGACCGCATCCTGCGGTCCTTCCTCACCGTCATCCGCGCCACGCTGCGTACCAACCACTTCCAGAGCGCCAGCGAGGGAAGCGGTGGATGGGGTCAGAGCGCCAGCGAGGGAAGCGGCAGAAGGGGCCAGACAGCGGAGGACGGCACTCCGCACGCGTACCTGTCCCTGAAGCTGGATCCGCAGGCCATCCCCGACCTGCCCGCGCCCCGCCCGGCGTACGAGATCTGGGTGTACTCCCCGCGGGTGGAGGGCGTGCACCTGCGGTTCGGCAAGGTCGCGCGCGGCGGGCTGCGCTGGTCGGACCGGCGCGAGGACTTCCGCACCGAGATCCTGGGCCTGGTCAAGGCGCAGATGGTCAAGAACACGGTGATCGTGCCGGTGGGCGCCAAGGGCGGCTTCGTCGGCAAGCGGCTGCCCGACCCGGCCGCCGACCGGGACGCGTGGCTGGCGGAGGGCATCGCCTGCTACAAGATCTTCATCTCCGGGCTGCTGGACATCACCGACAACCTGGTCGGCGGCCAGGTCGTGCCGCCCCGGGACGTGGTGCGGCACGACGGGGACGACACGTACCTGGTGGTGGCCGCAGACAAGGGCACGGCGACGTTCTCCGACATCGCCAACGAGGTCGCCGAGGCGTACGGCTTCTGGCTCGGCGACGCCTTCGCCTCCGGCGGCTCCGCGGGCTACGACCACAAGGGCATGGGCATCACCGCCCGCGGCGCCTGGGAGTCCGTCAAGCGGCACTTCCGCGAGCTGGGCCACGACACGCAGACGCAGGACTTCACGGTGGTCGGCGTGGGCGACATGTCCGGCGACGTGTTCGGCAACGGCATGCTGCTGAGCGAGCACATCCGCCTGGTCGCCGCCTTCGACCACCGGCACATCTTCCTCGACCCGAACCCGGACGCGGCCGTCTCCTACGCCGAGCGGCGCCGCCTGTTCGAGCTGCCGCGCTCCTCCTGGGCCGACTACGACGCCGCGCTGCTGTCGGCGGGCGGCGGGGTGTACCCGCGCACGGCCAAGGCGATCCCCGTCACCCCGCAGGTGCGCGCCGCCCTCGGGCTGGAGCGGCGGGTCACCAAGCTGACCCCGGCCGAGCTGATGAAGGCCGTCCTCAAGGCCCCGGTCGACCTGCTGTGGAACGGCGGCATCGGCACGTACGTCAAGGCGTCCACCGAGTCGCACGGCGACGTGGGCGACAAGGCCAACGACGCCATCCGCGTGGACGGCCAGGACCTGCGGGTGCAGGTCGTCGGCGAGGGCGGCAACCTGGGCCTGACGCAGCTGGGCCGCATCGAGTTCGCGGCCGCGGGAGGCAGGGTCAACACCGACGCCATCGACAACAGCGCGGGCGTGGACACCTCCGACCACGAGGTCAACATCAAGATCCTGCTGAACACGCTCGTGGTGGACGGCGACCTGACCGTCAAGCAGCGCAACAAGCTGCTCGCCGAGATGACCGACGAGGTCGGCGCGCTGGTGCTGCGCAACAACTACGCGCAGAACGTGGTCCTGAGCAACTCCCTGCGCCAGGCCCCCGACCTGCTCCACGCCCACCAGCGCGTCATCCGCCGCCTGGTGCGCGACGGGCGGCTGAACCGGGCGCTGGAGTTCCTGCCCACCGACCGGCAGGTCCGCGAGCGGATGTCCGCCGGGCGCGGCCTGACCCAGCCCGAGCTGGCCGTCCTGCTCGCCTACACCAAGATCACGGCCGCGGACGAGCTGCTGCGCACCGGCCTGCCCGACGACCCGCACCTGCGCGGCCTGCTGCACGCGTACTTCCCGCGCGCGCTGCGAGAACGTTTCCCCGACCGGATCGACGCGCACCCGCTGCGCCGCGAGATCGTCACCACCGTGCTGGTCAACGACACGGTCAACACCGGCGGCGCGTCCTTCCTGCACCGCATGCGGGAGGAGACCGGCGCCTCCACCGAGGAGATCGTCCGCGCCCAGTCGGCCGCTCGCGCGATCTTCGACCTGAACGCGGTATGGGACGAGGTCGAGTCGCTGGACAACGCCGTACCGGCCGAGGCGCAGACCCGCATCCGGCTGCACTCGCGCCGCCTGGTGGAGCGCGGCACCCGCTGGCTGCTGGCCAACCGTCCGCAGCCGGTCGAGATCGCCGAGACCATCGACTTCTTCCGGGAGCGGGTCGCGGCCGTCTGGGCGCACCTGCCCAAGCTGCTGCGCGGCGCCGACAGCGAGTGGTACCAGCGCATCCACGACGAGATGGCCGAGGTCGGCGTGCCGGAGGACCTGGCGGCGCACGTGGCGGGCTTCTCCTCCGCCTTCCCGGCGCTGGACATCGCGGCTATCGCCGAGCGTACGGGCAAGGAGCCGATCGCGGTCGCCGAGGTCTACTACGACCTGGCCGACCGGCTGGGGATCGCGCAGCTCATGGACCGGATCGTGGAGCTGCCGCGCGCCGACCGGTGGCAGTCCATGGCCCGCGCCGCCATCCGCGAGGACCTGTACGCGGCGCACGCGGCCCTCACCGCCGACGTGCTGTCGGCGGGCAACGGGGCGTCGACGCCGGAGCAGCGGTTCAAGGAGTGGGAGGAGCGGAACGCGTCGATCCTTCAGCGGGCGCGCGCCACGCTGGAGGAGATCCACGGCTCGGAGACCTTCGACCTGGCGAACCTGTCGGTGGCGATGCGCACCATGCGGACGCTGCTGCGCACGCACCGGTGACGCGGTCGGCGTAGGAGCGGCCCGGGCCGCGGCGCGGCGGACGCCGTACCGGCCCGGGCCGCGGCCTGCGGGGGGCCGGGGAGCGCCGTCCCGCGCCCGCACCGCCCCGTACGCGGCCCGGCGGCTGCGGGTACGGCGGCTGCGGGTACGGGCCTGGCGGGCCCGTGGCCCGG
>NZ_JAVSCF010000268.1:0-8496 GCF_031932565.1 Streptomyces sp. B1866 | reverse complement strand
GGCACCCCGGGCGGGGCGGCCCGCCGTCAAGGGCCGGCAAGCCCGCGCGGGGCCCCGGCGGCCCCGGCCGCAGGGGCCGCCGCCCCCCGGCACGGGCGTGGCCCGGCCGGACCACCCCGGTGAGCGCCGCCGGCGCCGGACCGGCAGCCCACGACACCTGACAGCCACCCCGGGAGAACGAGACATCATGTGCGGAATCGTCGGATACATCGGCAAACGCGATATCGCGCCCCTGCTGCTGGAGGGCCTACAGCGCCTCGAATACCGGGGCTACGACTCGGCCGGCATCGCGCTGCAGCCCCGGCCGGGCACGGCGGGCGGCCTGCGGACCGCCAAGGCCAAGGGCCGGGTCCGCGACCTGCGGGACCGTCTGCCCAAGCGGTTCACCGGCACGGCCGGCATCGCACACACCCGCTGGGCCACCCACGGCGCGCCGAGCGACGCCAACGCGCACCCGCACCTCGACGCGTCCGGCAAGGTCGCCGTCGTCCACAACGGCATCATCGACAACGCCGCCGACCTGCGCGCCAAGCTCGCCGCCGACGGCGTCGAGCTGGTCTCCGACACCGACACCGAGGTGCTGGCCCACCTCGTGGGCCGCGCCCAGGCCGAAACGCTGGAGGAGAAGGTCCGCCACGCTCTCGGCGGGATCGAGGGCACGTACGGCGTCGCCGTGCTGCACGCCGACTTCCCCGACCGCATCGTCGTCGCCCGCAACGGCTCCCCGGTGGTGCTGGGGCTCGGCGAGAAGGAGATGTTCGTCGCCTCGGACGTCGCCGCCCTGGTGACCCACACCCGCCAGGTCATCACCCTGGGCGACGGCGAGATGGCGACCCTGAAGGCGGACGAGTACCGCACCTACACCACCGAGGGCAGCCGCACCTCCGCGGCGCCCACGGTGGTGGAGTGGGAGGCGGAGTCGTACGACCGGGGCGGCCACGAGACGTACATGCACAAGGAGATCCACGAGCAGCCGGACGCCGTGGACCGGGTGCTGCGCGGCCGGCTGGACGAGCGATTCTCCACCGTCCACCTCGGCGGGCTGAACCTCGACGCCCGCGAGGCGCGTGGCGTGCGCCGGGTGAAGATCCTCGGCTGCGGCTCGGCCTACCACACCGGCCTGATCGGCGCCCATCTGATAGAGGAGCTGGCCCGGGTGCCCGCCGACGCCGAACCCGCGAGCGAGTTCCGCTACCGCAACCCCGTCGTGGACCCCGACACGCTCTATCTCGCGGTCAGCCAGTCCGGCGAGACGTACGACACGCTGGCCGCCGTGCAGGAGCTGAAGCGCAAGGGCGCGCGCGTGCTGGGCGTGGTGAACGTCGTCGGCAGTGCGATCGCCCGGGAGACGGACGGCGGGATGTACGTCCACGCGGGACCGGAGGTCTCCGTCGTCTCCACCAAGTGCTTCACCAACACGGCGGTGGCCTTCGCGCTGCTCGCCCTGCACCTCGGCCGGATCCGGGACCTGTCCGTGGCCGACGGACGGCGGATCCTCGCGGGCCTGCGCCGCCTGCCCGGGCAGATCGCCGAGGTGCTGCGCGACGAGGAGCGGATCGCCGCGCTCGCCGGACGGTACGCGCATGCCAGGAGCATGATGTTCGTCGGCCGGGTCCGGGGCTTCCCGGTGGCACGCGAGGCGTCGCTGAAGCTGAAGGAGGTCTCCTACGTGCACGCCGAGGCGTACCCGGCGTCGGAGCTGAAGCACGGTCCGCTGGCGCTCATCGACCCGGACGTGCCGACCGTGGCGGTCGTGCCCGACGACGACCTGCTGGAGAAGAACCGGGCGACGCTGGAGGAGATCAAGGCCCGCGGAGGCCGCATCCTCGCCGTCGCCCATCAGGAGCAGCCGCGGGCCGACGACACGATCGTGGTCCCGCGCAACGAGCCGGAGCTGGACCCCGTCCTGATGGGCATTCCGCTCCAGCTCCTCGCCTACCACACGGCGCTGGCGCTGGGCCGGGACATCGACAAGCCGCGCAACCTGGCGAAGTCGGTGACGGTGGAATGACCCGGTCGGAGTGGCCCCGGCCGCGGAGTGCCGACGGGGCCGACCGGGCCGGCGGATGCCGGACGCCAGACCGCTGAGGGCCGCGGGGGGTGAAGGCGAGCTCCCCGCGTGTGCCACCACGCACGCGGGGAACCGCCTTCCCCTGTGCCGGCGTCGCCCAAACGCCGGCGATGGGCTGCCGCGGGAGCCGTCACCTCCCGAGCGGCAGCGCGTCCAGCCCCGTCAACGGCGTCACGCCCTGTGGGCTCGCGGTGTCGATCGGTGGGTTCGTACCCCCTTCGGCAGGCGCTCCACCCCGTACGGGCGAGTAGGTTTCCCGTACGGAGGCATTCCGCTACCGAGGGGCGCACCGGCGCGCGGAAGACGCGCGGGAGACGCCCCGAGCAACCCCCGGCGACCTGCTTCCGGGCGCCGCGCGGGGGAGGTCGGGCACGGGCACGGCCCACGCCGAGGGGCCGGGGCGCCGCAGACGGCGCGCCCGGCGGTTCCCACCAGCGGATCACCGCGGCAGGTCAGAGGGTCAGGGGAGCACAGAATCAGGGAATCAGGGGGTCAGGGGATGACCACGACCGGGCGCTGCGCCCGGCGCGCCAGCCGCCCCGCGACCGAGCCGAAGATCCGGCCCACCAGGCCGTGCGTGGAGCCGACCACGATCGCGTTGGCCGCGTACTCCCGCCCGACCTCCTCCAGCTCGTGGCAGATGTCCCCGCCGCGCTCGACGAGGATCCACGGCACCTCGGCGAGGTGGTCGGCGCAGGCCAGCTCCAGCCCGAGCACCTCGGTGCGGTGGTCGGGCACGTCCACGAAGACCGGGGGCTCACAGCCGGCCCACACCGTCGTCGGCAGCCGGTTGGCCACGTGCACGATGATCAGCCCCGAGCCGAGGCGGCGGGCCATACCGATGGCGTACGCGAGGGCGCGCTCACTGGACGTCGAGCCGTCGAACCCCACGACCACGCCGTGCTGGAAGGCCGGGTCGCAGGAATGACGCGTTTCTTCCGCCGCCTCGGGGTGCGTCTCGTGATCGACGACCCTCTTGCGGTCCGCGGGTTCGGGGATTTCGTGACCGGCCATCGGTGTCTCGGCGAAGGGAGTCCTCTTGCGGAGGGATCAGCGGGAGCCTTGAGGGTGGGTAGTCGCGGTCGGGGACTCGGGGAGCGCGGGGTGCGGAGAAAATCCGTCCGGGATTCACCTTTCCAAGCGCTTACCCCAAGAGTACGGCGCCGCTCCCCCCGTGCCCAGAGCCCATCCCCCCGGTTGAGGGTGCGCCCGAGGCGTTCCACGGAGCATGCCGGAGGGAGGACGGTAGCACAATGCCCCGAGTGGCCCCGTGTCGTACGGCATGGGGCCTTCGCGGCGTGACGTGAGGGGCGGCAGAGGCCTCCGGACACCCGTCGGACACCACGGGGACACCGGCGCGACCCCCGTGGACCCGCCGGGCGCGGTACCGGGTGTCCGGATGGCGGACATGGGGGCGCGCGGAAGCACTCGTTCCCGGGGGCGTGCGGGCGCGGCCGTCGGACCGGGGGCGGGAAGGCGCGCGCCGGGCCCGACCGGGGCGGCGACCAGCGGGCGTACGCCGGTTGATGGACCCTGCCGTACATCTGCTCCCACTACTTTTCGGCCAACTTCGCGCGATACCTCTTTCCTTGGCAAACGCGACGCCCAATAGCCGTCCGACCAGCGTGAGAAGGGGTATGAGGAGCGCGGACCCCCCTCGAAGAGGGGGTGCGAGTCAGACGCGCACTTCACAGCGAGCCCTACGAGTGCAACGCTTCGTGATCGAATGCTTCACGCCAAGTTGCCATGTCGACTTAGTGGCGGGTGGTGAACTGGTCACACCGACCACTCGCGACCCAGTAGATTCGATCTTGGCCATGACCGGCGGGGGAACCGTTCAGGACCGAGGGGAAACGTGCAGGACCGAGAGGACGCGACCACCGAGGGGGGCTTAGTGCCATGAGCCAGGACTCCACAACCGTACCGGAGGCCGCTCGGAAGCTCTCCGGACGCCGCCGACGTGAGATCGTCGCGGTGCTGCTGTTCAGCGGCGGCCCTATCTTCGAAAGCTCCATCCCGCTCTCCGTCTTCGGCATCGACCGTCAGGACGCCGGCGTGCCCCGGTACCGGCTGCTGGTGTGCGCGGGCGAGGACGTGCCCCTGCGAACGACCGGTGGCCTGGAGCTGACCGCGCCGTACGGCCTGGAGGCGCTGTCCCGGGCGGGCACCGTCGTGGTGCCGGCCTGGCGGTCGATCACCCAGCCGCCGCCGGCGCCCGCGCTGGACGCGCTGCGCCGCGCGCACGAGGAGGGTGCGCGGATCATCGGCCTGTGCACCGGCGCCTTCGTGCTCGCGGCGGCCGGGTTGCTCGACGGCCGCCCGGCGACCACCCACTGGATGTACGCGCCGACGCTCGCCAAGCGCTACCCGTCCGTCCACGTGGACCCGCGCGAGCTGTTCGTGGACGACGGCGACGTGCTGACCTCCGCGGGCACCGCCGCGGGCATCGACCTGTGCCTGCACGTGGTGCGCACCGACCACGGCCCGGAGGCCGCGGGGGCGCTCGCCCGCCGGCTGGTGGTGCCGCCGCGCCGCACGGGAGGCCAGGAGCGCTACCTGGACAGGTCTTTACCAGAGGAGATCGGCGCGGATCCGCTCGCCGAGGTGGTCGCGTGGGCGCTGGAGCACCTGCACGAGCAGTTCGACGTCGAGGCCCTGGCGGCCCGCGCCTACATGAGCCGCCGCACGTTCGACAGGAGGTTCCGATCGCTTACTGGGAGCGCTCCACTCCAGTGGCTGATCACCCAGCGGGTGCTCCAGGCGCAGCGTCTGCTGGAGACGTCGGACTACTCGGTGGACGAGGTCGCGGGCCGCTGCGGCTTCCGCTCGCCGGTCGCGCTGCGCGGCCACTTCCGACGCCAGCTCGGGTCCTCCCCGGCCGCCTACCGGGCGGCCTACCGGGCCCGCAGGCCGCAGGGCGGCGCCGCGGACCGTACGGACCGGCCCGACCGCGCGGACCGCGTGGAGCGGGCTGAGGTGGTGGAGCAGCGCTCCGGCGAACCCGGAGTGCCGCCCCGGCGCTCCGGACCGCCGGCGCCCGCCGGTGCGCACCCGCACCACGTGCCGCACCCGGTGCCGCCTCCGGCCGCGCCCGCCCCGCCGTCCGGCCAGGCGGCGTACGGCGGCGAGGCCGGCAAGCCGGTGTCGGACGCGTACGCCCCGCGGGTCCCCGACCAGGGAGGCGGCCGCCCGGTGGAGCGTCCGGCCCTGCCCGGCCAGCGGGAGCGCCCCGTAGGGTGAGACACATGAACGATCGCATGGTGTGGATCGACTGCGAGATGACCGGGCTCTCGCTGTCGGCGGACGCGCTCATCGAGGTGGCCGCGCTGGTCACCGACTCGGAGCTGAACATCCTGGGCGACGGCGTGGACATCGTTGTCCGGCCGCCCGCCGCCGCCCTGGCCACCATGCCGCAGGTGGTGCGCGAGATGCACACCGCGTCGGGACTGCTCGCGGAGCTGGACGGCGGGACCACGCTGGAGGAGGCCCAGCGCCAGGTCCTGGGTTACGTCCGCGAGCACGTCCCGGAGGCCGGCCGCGCCCCCCTGTGCGGGAATTCGGTCGGCACCGACCGCGGCTTCCTGGCGCGCGACATGCCCGAGCTGGAGAAGCACCTGCACTACCGGATCGTCGACGTGTCGTCGGTCAAGGAGCTGGCCCGCCGCTGGTATCCGCGGGCCTACTTCAACAGCCCGGAGAAGCGGGGCAACCACCGGGCCCTCGCCGACATCCGCGAGAGCATCGCCGAGCTGCGCTACTACCGGGAGGCGATCTTCGTACCCCAGCCCGGCCCCGACTCGGACGCGGCCCGGTCCATGGCCGCCAAGTACGTCCTGCCCGCCGCCGAGCCGTCGTGACGGCGCCCGCCTCCCCCGCCGGGGGCCACCGGCCGGGGGCCGCGCGCCGGCCTCGGCAAAGGCGGGAGCGAGCACCCTCGCGGACCCTGTAGAATCAAGCTCGGCCGCGAGGGGCCGCGTGCAGCGCGAAGGCCCCGGCAGCGGCCGTGGTGGGTGTAGCTCAGCTGGTAGAGCACCTGGTTGTGGTCCAGGATGTCGCGGGTTCGAGTCCCGTCACTCACCCTGAACGATCAAGGGCCGACCCGGCAGACCGGGTCGGCCCTTCTCCGTACGGTCCGACTCGTACGGTCCGCGCCTGTCCGTACGTACGGTCCGCGGCTCGCTGTCACCTCACGACGACCGGCGCGGCACCAGCCGGGTCGGCAGGACCAGCTGCGGGCACGGCCGCGGCCATCCGCCGCGCGCCTGGAGGAGCTGGTCCAGCAGGAGCCGGGCCATCGCCCGGCCCATCTCCTCCGTCGACTGCCGCACGCTGGTCAGCGGCGGGTCCATGTGGCGGGCCACGGCCGAGTCCTCGAAGCCGACCAGCGCCACGTCCTCCGGCACCCGGCGGCCCTCCTCGCGCAGCACCTGCCGGGCGCCGGCCGCCATCGCGTCGGAGGCCGCGAAGACCGCGTCCAGGTCCGGGCGGCGGGCCAGCAGCTCGCGCATGGCCGCGCCGCCGCCCTCCTCGGTGAGGTCGGCCGCGGCCACCAGCAGCGGGTCCAGCGGGCGGCCGGAGGCCCGTACGGCGGCGCGGTAGCCGTCCAGCCGGCAGCGGGCCGCGTACACGTCCTGCGGGCCCGCGATCATCGCGACGGTGGCCCGCCCGCGCCCGTGCAGGTGCTCGACGGCCGCCCGCGCGCCCCCGGCGTTGTCGGAGTCGACGTACGGGACGGACTCGTGCGCGGAGCGGCGGCCGCAGAGCACCACGGGTATGCCGGTGCGCTCCAGCACGTCGGGCAGCGGGTCGTCGGTCCGTACGGACACCAGCAGCACGCCGTCGACCCGGTGCGCGGACAGGTAGTCCGCGAGGCGCTGGCGCTGCTTGGGGGTGCGGATGAGGGTCAGCAGCAGTTGCAGGTCGGTGTCGGCGAGGCCGGTGCCGACGCCGCGGACGAGGTCGGCGATGTACGCCTCGGCGAACAGCCGGGCGTCCGGCTCCGGTATGACGAGAGTGATCGCGTCGGAGCGGTCGGCGGCCAGCGCGCGGGCGACCCGGTTGGGCACGTACCCGAGTTCGGCGACCGCCTGCTGGACGGCCGTACGGGCCCGCTCGCTGACCCGGGGCGATCCGTTGATCACCCGGGAGACGGTGCCGCGGCCGACGCCCGCGCGCGCCGCCACCTCCTCCAGCGTGGGTCTTCCGCGCCCAGCACTCCGTCGCCGGGTACCTGTCATCGCCCGCCTCCAGCCGTCCGCACTGCGACAACTTCCCAGCTACACCGCCCTGCCAGCAACACCCCCCGGCCGCGGTCACAGCACCCCGGCCCGCCCCTCCGCACAGCCAATGTCATGTGCTTCTGGCATATGCGGAGGTAGGCATGGGGGTGGAACGCCGGTGGGCCGCTCCCCGGAGTCGATCAAAGTCGTCCTGGGACGGCCGAAAATCGTAGGGCGTCAGTCCCGGCCCCGGGCGAAGACGGCGGCCGGCGGCTCGGGCGACGGGGCCGCCGTCGCGTCCGTGACCGCGGCGGCCCCGGCGGCGAACTCCGCCAGCGCGCGGCCGTGCAGGACCCGCGCGGGCTCCGGGCCGCCCGCCGCGCGCCGGGCCAGCTCGGCCAGGGGCAGCTCGCGGTCGGCGGCGAGCAGCACGGCGTTGCCGAACCGGCGTCCGCGCAGCACCGCCTGGTCGGCCGTCAGGCACAGCTCGGCGAACACCCCGCGCGCGGTGGCGACCTGGGCCCGGAGGTGGGCCAGGGGCGCGCCGTCGGCGATGTTCGCCGCGTACAGCCCGCCCGGGCCCAGGGCGCGGCGCGCCTCGGCCAGGAACTCGGCACTGGTGAGGTGCGCCGGGGTCCGGGCGCCGTCGAAGACGTCGGCGATGACCAGGTCGGCCCAGCCGTCGGGCACCTTGCCGAGCACGGCCCGGGCGTCGCCGTGCCGCACCCGGATCCGGTCGGCGGGGCGCAGCGGCAGCTCCCGCCGCACGAACTCCACCAGCGGCCCGTCCACCTCCGCCACCTGCTGGGTCGACCGGGGGCGGGTCGCGGCGGCGTACCGGGCGAGAGTGAAGGCGCCGCCGCCCAGGTGCACGGCGCGGACCGGCCGACCGGGCGGCGCGGCCAGGTCGACGACGTGGCCGAGCGCGCGCTGGTACGGGAAGCTCAGGCGCGCCGGGTCGTCCAGGTCGACATGGGACTGCGGGCGGCCGTCCAGCAGGAGCGACCAGGCGCGCGGCCGGTCCGGGTCGGGGACCAACTCGGCGAGCCCGCCGTCGACCGGCGCGGCGGCCGTCGCCGGCACGCGTCCCCTGCCCCGCCTGCTCCTCGCCACGCCGTCCAGTATCCCGCGCGCCTGTCGCCCGCGCCGCCGCCCACGGCGCCCGGGGTGCCCGCCGGTCGCCGGTCGCCGCGCCCGCCGCGCGGC
>NZ_JAVSCF010000267.1:0-8588 GCF_031932565.1 Streptomyces sp. B1866 | reverse complement strand
AGACTCCACCAAACTCAGAGCAGCTCAGCCGACGGGACGTACACGCACCTGGCACAGCGGGTCCTGGCCAAGCTGCGGCGCCTGCCGGACCAGGACGACGACGGCGTCCGGGCCGTAGCGCGGTCGGTGCTCGCCGGCCGACCGCCCGGCGGCGTAGGCGGTGCGGACGCGCTGACGGACCGGCTTGGCGGGTACATGGTGTACCTGCTCCCGCGAGGAGCGCTCGAACACCGATTACCTGTGCGCGGCGATCGACTAGCTGGACAGCTGGCCAGGGCGCCCGCAGGCCGGTGCGGCCGCCGCGGAAGCCGCGTTCGTCCTGGCCCTGCACGCGGACTCCGACGCGGCGCTGCGCCGGGAGGCGTGCGGCCTGGTCGCTCGGGCGGCCGAGCGCGGGGAGGCGCCGATGCGGCACTACGCCTGCCTGTTGGACGCCTGCTGCGTGGCGGCCGCCGAGTCTCAGGTGTTCGGCACCGCCTACACCGTCCGCAACGGCTTCGCCGTGCTCGCCCCGGTACGGGACCCCGACAAGCTGAACGCCCGCGGGCCCGCGCCAGACTGCCACCCCGCTCCCGCGTCGAGTTGGAGGCTGCCGCGCCCGGCGCTGCCGTGCGCCTCCCAGCCGGTGCCGCCACACGCTGACGGGCACCCGCTCGGGCTCGTGCTTGCTTGCTGAGCCCCCGTTCGTCCTCGCTTTTCCGTCTCTTGAACGAAAGGGCCTCGTGGACATCTTGCTGGCTCATCTGGTCGGCGATTTCGTGCTGCAGTCGGCGTGGATGGCGGAGGAGAAGATCAAGCGCTGGTTGCCGGCGGTCCTGCACGGGCTGCTGTACGGACTGCCCTTCCTGTTCCTCACCCGGTCGCCGGTCGCGCTGGCGCTGATCGCCGGGACGCACATCGTGCTCGACCGCTACCGGGCCGCGCGGTACCTGGTCTGGTTGCGCAACCTCCTCGCCCCGGCAGGGCGGCGCCCGGCGTGGGCGGAGGCGCGCACGAACTACGGCTCGCCGCTGAACATTTCCCGGGGCCTGGCGCGGGCGCTGCTCATCGTCACGGACAACACCGTGCACCTGTCGATCAACTTCGCGGCCCTGGCGTGGTGGGGATGACGACCAGTCCTCGGCCGCCGGCCGATCGCACGACCGCCCGCTTCCCGGTGGGGGACGGCTGGCACGGCGCGGCCCCTGTCCGTGCCACAGCCTCCCACCGGGACAGGCGGCGGCCTCCCTGCGCGCCGCCGCCGACCGGCTCCCGGCAACACACCCGGCCGGGAGCCGGACCACCCCCTCACCCGCCCCGCGCCGCTACGACACCCAGCAACCGGCAACCGGCCCACGACCCGGAGGAGGACAGCGTGACGGCCCACGAGGCCACCGGGACGGCCGCGGCCCCGCTCTCGGAACGCCAGCGGGAGGTGCTCGTACTGGTCGCCCAGGGCCACACCCCGGCCGAGGCCGCCGCCGCGCTGGGCCTGTCGACCAACACCGTCTACAGCTACCTCCGCGTCAGCGGCGGGAAGCTCGGCGTCCCGGAGCGGCCGGGCCTGGTGCACGCCGCGTACACCACCGGGCAGCTCCTCCCGCCGCCTCGCGACGACCGAGACTGTCCGCAGATCCCCGCACGACAACTGACGCTCTTGGACCTTCTCGCGGACGGGGCGCAGGTCCGCCAGGCAGCGGCCCGGCTGCGCATCTCCGCACGCCGCACGCGCCGTGAGATCGACGCCCTGTGCGCCGTGCTGGACGCCCGCACCGCCGTGCACGCCGTCACCCGCGGCTGGCAGCTCGGCCTCCTGGGCACACCCCGCCACACGCGCGGCGCCGCGACACCGGGCGCGAACACCGGGACGGAGACGTCATGCCGTTGACGGACGTGACGCCCCCCTCCGGGTGGCGGGTCTGGCCGCGCCGCGCGCTCGGCTCGCTCGCGCTGCTGCACGACCAGCAGGAGCGCGTGGTCCTGGTCGAACCCGCCTACGGCCCGCAGACGGCCGGGACCCGGGCGCCGGACCGCCGGCCGGGGATGGCCGACCGGTCGCGCGGCGCAGGCGGGCGCCCGCTGAAGCTCGTGGGCGGCGCGATCGAGGCCGGTGAGCCCGAACCGGCTGTGGGTCACCGACCTGACCATGGTTCCCACCGGCGAGGGGCCGCTGTGGCTGTCGGCCATCCGCGATGCCTTCTCCCGCCGGGTGGTGGCCTGGGAGACCCCCGCCCGCGCCGATGCCGGCCTGGTCCTGACCACGCTGGAATACGCCCTCGCCTTTCGAGAGGTCGCCCCCGGCACGCTCGTCCATCACGCCGACCACGGCTGCCAGTACACATCCATCAAGCTCACCACACGCCTGATGCGGGCGGGAATCGCGGCATCCATAGGGTCCGTGGGCGACTCGTACGACAACGCGCTCGCGGAGAACCTGTGGATGCTGATCAAAACCGAGGGCATCCGCAGCCGCACCTTCGCCACCGGGCCGAGGCGAACCTCGCGCTCTTCGAGTACATCGACGGCTTCTACAACCCCCGCCGCATCCAAAAACGCCTCGGCTACCTCAGCCCCATCGAGTACGAGGAGAAGCACTGCGCCAACCAGGCAACAACCGAACCAGTGAACCTCAAACCCCGCAAACCCGCCCTGACCAGCTAATCACCGCCTCCCACACAACGGGGGAAGCTCAAGGCGCTGCGGCGCTCCTCTACGCGGGCGTTCCATTCCTCAACCCGAGATGCTTCCTGCTGGTTCCGCTCCTCGTGTCGGGCGCGGGCCGCGTTCAGCCTCTCGACACGCTCCTTCTCGTCACGAGCGTGGCCCCGGAGCGCCCTGTCGAAACGAGCACGGGCGGCTTCGACCTCAGCGTCGTATCCCTTGGCCTTCCGACCGAAGCCGAGAGCGCCGAGGAACCCTCGCGGCGACTCCGGCTCGTACTCCTCCCAACGAGGCAGGGGCGCCGCCTTGACCCAGCCTGCGGGCGGGACTGACGGCGGTCGTGAAATTCTCCACGTACGCGGTCATTTAGCGCCCCGCTCGCGGCAGCGGTTTTCCCCGCGTACGGCCAGATAGCTCCCCGCCTGCAAGATCCAGATCTCGCTCGGCAAGGGTCGAGCGGGTGAAGAACAGCAGGGAGATCATGGAGATCCTTGAGGCGTACGACCTCACAGGCAGTTACCGTGCCGCGGCCGAGCTGGCCGGGTGCGACCACCACACGGTGGCCCGGTATGTGAAGATGCGGGCCGCCGGACAGCACCCCGACCGGCGCCGTCACCGGGCCCGGGCGATCGACGACTATCTGCCGAAGATCGAGGAACTGGTGGTCCGTTCCCAGGGCAGGATCCGTGCGGATGTGGTGCACAAGAGGATCGTCGCGATGGGCTTCACGGGCGGGGAACGCACCACCCGCCGCACGGTCGCGGAGGCGAAGGCCCAGTTCAGGGCCGGGCGTCGCCGTGTCTATCGGCCTTGGGTGACCGAGCCGGGGCTCTGGCTCCAGTACGACGTGCGCCATGAGGCGCCGTGTTTCGAGGGAGGTGTGAGACCTTCTCGGTCGCCCTGTCGCAGCAGGGCGGCCTGAAGCTGAGGGCAGCCTGAACCGGGAGGTGCCGGGGAGGGCGGGAAGCAGCCCTGACAACGACGGGACGGGCCGGTACTGCCAGACGGCTCGGGTCCGGCTAGCGAGGCGGGTAGGTACAACGCGAGTGAACCAGTGGTCGACCTCCCGAAAGGAATGCCACCGGCTCCAACCTGGCGGATATGGGCCGGGATGCAGTACGCGTCGGCTGGTGTCGTACATGCCGACGACTCCGGCACCGGATGTCTCAGCCGGTGCCGGAGGCCACGGTGAAGGTCTGCGGCGTAATCGTGGCGACGCTGCCGGGAGAAAGCTGGGTGCCGCCCCCGCCGATCGAAACACGGTGAACATGGGAACCGCTGCATGGCCGACCAACCAGTCACGCAATCAGCGTGGTTGTGGGCAGGCTCACCGTCGGCTGACGGTCATGGAGCGGGGCGGAGCCTTCGTAGTAGTCCGAGGACGGGAAAGCCGTCCACACGGCGAAGGAAGGCAGCGAGTCCGCAGCGAGCGGACTGGAAGGGCAGGAGGCCGGTGGTGAATACCTCCGCACCGTCGCCGGACCCGGATGCGGTCTGGGGGCGGGTACTGAGTATCCAGCGCAAGCTGCACCGATGGGCGACCGAGAACCGGTCGCGCCGATTCGATGATCTGTTCAACCTCGTCTGCGACCCAGCGACGCTCCTGGCGGCATGGGGTCGAGTGCGGGGCAACAAGGGTGCCCGGACGGCCGGGGTCGACGGCCGGACCGTCAGCAAGATCGAAGGCGGTCAGGGCGTCGACGTCTACCTCGACGAGCTTCGGGCAGTACTCAAATCCGGTGAATTCCAGCCGGTCCCGGTCCGGGAGAGGCTCATCCCCAAGCGCAACGGCAAGATGCGCCGGCTGGGCATCCCGACCATCGCGGACCGGGTGGTGCAGGCGGCTCTGAAGATTGTCCTGGAGCCGATCTTCGAGGCGGACTTCGAGCCGTGTTCCTACGGCTTTCGTCCGAACCGGAGAGCGCACGACGCGATCGCCGAGATCCACTACTTCGCCACCCGCCGCTATGAGTGGGTACTGGAGGGGGACATCGAGGCGTGCTTCGACGAGATCGATCACACGGCCCTGATGGGCCGAGTGCGCGAACGCGTCGGGGACAAGCGTGTGCTGCGTCTGATCAAGGCGTTCTTGAAGGCCGGGATCCTCTCCGAGGACCAGGTCACCAGGGACACCCGCACCGGAACACCCCAGGGCGGCATCCTCTCGCCGCTGCTGGCCAACATCGCCCTGTCGGTCCTGGACGAGCGCTTCGCCCAGCTCTGGCAGACGACCGGCCGCACATGGGCAGCGAGGGACTGGCACCGGCGCCGCGGCGGAGCAACCTTCAGGTTGATCCGGTACGCGGACGACTTCGTGGTCATGATCAACGGCTCGCGGCATCACGCCGAGGAGCTGAAGAACGAGGTCGCAACGGTGCTGGAGGCGGTTGGCCTGCGATTGTCGCAGGCCAAGACCACCATCGCCCATATCGACGAGGGGTTCGACTTCCTCAGCTTCCGCATCCAGCGGCACCGCAAGAGGGGGACGGACAAGCAGTACGTCTACACCTATCCGAGCAAGCCGTCGATGCAGGCGGTGCTGCGGAAGGTCAAGGCGATCAGCCGACAGAACATCGGACACTCACTCGACGAACTGCTCATCCAGCTGAACTGGCTGATGAAGGGGTGGGCGAACTACTTCCGGCACTCAGCTGCCAAGGCGAGCCTGAACTACCTGGGCTACTACACGTGGCATCGGGTCTGGCGATGGATCCGCCGAAAGCACCGCCGAGTCCCCTGGAAGCAGCTCAAACGCCGCTACAAAGGCGATCAGGTCGGCCCGACCTGGTGGCCGGAGCAGGACGGGGTGCGGCTGTTCAACCCGGCGAAGGTGGAGATCGTCCGCTACCGATACCGGGGAGCACGCATTCCGAACCCGTGGAGCGAGAAGGCGCAACCGGCCACCGGATAGCCCATCGCACGGGCTCGTGGAGAGCCGGATGCCCGGCCAACGGGCACGTCCGGTTCGGAGGGAGGTCCGAGGAAACGGGCTGGTCGAAAGGCCAGTACCGCGCCTCGGGCCGACCCTACTTCGGCGACGGGCCGGTCATCCAGGGACGCAAGACCGTTCTGTGGTGCGCCTGGCTGGCCTGGTCTCGTTTCCGCGTGGTGATCCCGATCTGGGACAAGACGGTGCCGACGGTCACCTCGTGCCTGGACGCGACGTTCCGGCGGATCGGCGGGGTGCCGGTCTACGTGCTCACCGACAACGAGAAGACGGTCACCACCGGCCACGTCGCAGGGATCGCGGTCCGCAACCCCGAGATCGTCGAGGTCGCCAGGCACTACGGCACGACCATACGCACCTGCCTGCCGGCGGACCCGGAGACGAAGGGCGGCTCGGAGGCGACGGTGCGGATCGCGAAGGCCGACCTGGTCCCCAAGGACGTCAACCTGCGCGAGCACTACAAGACCTTCGGCGAGCTGGAGGCGGCCTGCCGGGCGTTCTGCGACGAGGTCAACTTCCGCATCCACCAGGCGACTCGGCGCAAGCCTGCCGAACGGCTCGCCGAGGAACAGCAGCGGCTGCACCCGCTGCCGAGGAGTCCGTTCACCGCCGCGTTCGGCACCACCCGGCGGGTGAACTGGGAATCCACGATCTCGGTCGAGGGGGTCCGCTACTCCGTCCCGCATGAGCTGATCGACAGCCGCGTCTGGGCCCGGTTCCACGGCGACGAACTGATCGTCACCGCCGTCGGCGACGACGGCTCGGCCCGCGAGGCCGCCCGCCACCGCCGGGGCCGCCCCGGCGCCCCGGTCCTGGACGACACCCACTACCCGCCGCGCGAGGACAAGAAGGCCGACCGCACCCCGAAGGCCACCTCGGCGCAGGAGGCCGCCTTCCTCGCGCTCGGTCCCGGGGCGGCGTCTTGGCTGGTCGAGGCAGGAGCGTCCGGGGTCCGCCGGGTCAAGGCGAAGATGGCCGAGGCCGTCGCTGTGTCCAAGCTCTACTCCGTGGCCGAGGTCGACCGGGCCCTGGGCACCGCCGCGGTCACCGGACGGTTCGCGGACAAGGACCTGCTGTCGATCCTCGACTACCAGGCCACCCGCGAGCACACCGACCCCGTCCGCCGCAGTGAGGAGCACTCCCTCCAGCCCGGCACCTCCGCCTGGTCGACCTTCGGCTTGCCCACCACGACCTCGGACGAATCCGAGTACGACGAAAGCGATCTCGCCTGATGGCCACCCCACTCCGCCCCGTTCCCGGCACCAACGGCGACCCGCTCGCCGAGGCCATCGAGCTGACCCGGCGGCTCAAACTCCCGCACCTGCGGCGGGTGCTGGCCGATCTGATCCCCACCGCGAAGGCCCAACGCTGGGACCCGGCCGAGGTCGTCCGCGTCCTGCTGGCCGAAGAAGCCGCCGGCCGTGACCGGGCCAACCTCCACACCCGCCGCAAGCGGGCCGGCTTCCCCACCGGCAAGACCTTCGGCGACTGGGACGAGGCCAAGTCCTCCATCCCCCGCCCCACCCAGGACGCCCTCAAAACCCTGGAATGGGTCGGCCGCCGGGAGAACTTCTGCATCTGCGGGCCCTCAGGCACGGGCAAGAGCCACTTCACCGAGGCCCTCGGCCAGACCGCGATCGAGGCCGGGCTGACCGTCTCCTGGTTCACCATCGAGGACCTCGGCGCCCTGGTCCGACGACACCGCGCGGACGACTCCATCGCCCGGGCCCTCGCGAGGATCATCCGCTCGGACCTGATCATCATCGACGACATCGGACTGCTGCCCGTCTCACCGGACGCCGCCGAGGGCTTCTACCGCCTGGTCGACGCGGCCTACGAACGACGCTCGATCGCGGTCTCCAGCAACCTCCACCCCTCCGGCTTCGACGAGATCATGCCCAAGACCCTGGCCACCGCGACCGTCGACCGGCTCATGCACCACGCTCACATCGCCGTCACCCAGGGTGACAGCTACCGGCTCACCCAAGCCACCAGCGGACAGGGAGTGAAGCCCTTCAGCTGACCCGACCAGCACGAAGGCGGGGAATCTATCTGGCCGTCACCGGGGAGGGCTCGGTGACCGTCAGTGGGGCGAACCCTTGGCCGCAGCCGGGGAGAATTACATGGCCGTTGACACGGGACGAAGACAGCGGGAGCGAACCCCTGTTTGAGACGGTCGAACGTCAGCGGGTGTCCGTCCAGCACTGCTGCGCGCAGAAGAGTCGAAAGCTGCTCGACATCGTTCTCGACCACATAGGTGCGGTCGACGGCCTCCTGAGCCCGCGCCGCTTCATGGGCGAACTTCGCCTCACGGGCCTTTCGTCTGGCTTCCGTCTCGGCAGCCTTTCGCGCCTTCTCGCGTTCCTTGGCCTGCCGCGCGAGCTCCCTGGCATAGAGATCGTTCCCGCCCGCCCCCGCTCCTGCTTGCCGCCGAGCCTCCGACCAGTGCATGATCCTCCGATCGAGCTTCCCGTAGTATCGCGTACCCCTCTGACAACGTCACGAGGCACTTGAGTAGATCTGTCGCTGGGAGATCAGGCAGCAGGCGAGTTTGAGGAAGGCTTCGTGGATGTCGGCGCGGCGTTCCCAGCGGGTGCGCAGGCGCCGGAAGCCGTGGAGCCAGGCGAAGGTGCGCTCGACCACCCAGCGATAGACGCCCAGTCCGCTGCCGTGGGATGCGGCCCGGCGGGCGATGGCCGGCAGAATCCGGCAGGTGCGGACCTGGCACCGGTAGATGTCGTGGTCGTAGCCGCGGTCGGCGAAGACCGACTACGGTCTGCGGCGGGGCCGACCCACCCCGTCCCGGACCGCGGAGACGGCATCCAGGAGAGGCAGGAGCTGGGTGACGTCGTTGCGGTTGCCGCCGGTGAGGATCACCGCCAGTGGGAGTCGTGCCCATCGGTGATCAGGTGGTGCTTCGATCCGGCCCGGCCCCGGTCGACCGGCGACGGGCCTGTCTCCTCCCTCCTTTTAGCCTCGGGCTTTCATGAAGGTGGCCGTC
>NZ_JAVSCF010000266.1:0-8643 GCF_031932565.1 Streptomyces sp. B1866 | reverse complement strand
GGCACGGCGGGCAGACCCCGGACGGCCCCCGCGTCCCGCCCCGCCCCCAGGGCCGGCCCGAGGACCCGGGCCCCGCCGCGGGCGGCGCCGGAGGACCGGCCGGCCCGGACGGCTTCGGCGAGGCGGGCGGCACCGGCGGCGCGAGCGCCGCGGAGCCGCCGAGGAAGCAGCGGTCCTTCTGGCGGGAGCTGCCGCTGCTCGTGGCGATCGCGCTGCTCCTCGCGCTGCTGATCAAGACGTTCCTGGTGCAGGCGTTCTCGATCCCCTCCGGCTCCATGCGGGACACGCTGGAACTGGGCGACCGGGTGCTGGTCGACAAGCTCACCCCGTGGTTCGGCTCCAAGCCCCACCGCGGCGAGGTGGTCGTCTTCCACGACCCGGGCGGCTGGCTGGACGACAGCGAGACGTCGGACTCCTCCAACGACGTCGTCAAGGGCATCCAGAAGGCGCTCAGCTTCATCGGCCTGATGCCGTCGGCCGAGGACAAGGACCTGATCAAGCGGGTCATCGCGGTCGGCGGGGACACCGTGGAATGCCGCCAGGGCGGCAAGGTCACGGTCAACGGCAAGCCGCTGGACGAGCCGTACATCTTCCCCGGGAACACCCCGTGCGACGACCGCCCCTTCGGCCCGGTCAAGGTGCCCAAGGGCCGCCTGTGGGTGATGGGCGACCACCGCCAGGCGTCGTCGGACTCCCGCTACCACGAGAACCTGAACAAGGGCACGGTCTCGGAGGACGAGGTCGTCGGCCGGGCGATCGTCGTCGCCTGGCCGGTCAACCGCTGGAGCGTCCTGTCGGTGCCCGGCACCTTCGACCAGCCCGGCATCGGCACCGCCCTGTCGATGGCCCCCACCGCGCTGGGCCTGGCCGGCGCCGTCCCGGTCGTGCGGTGGCGGCGCCGCAGGCAGCGCGGTTCGCGGTCGGCGAACGGCTGACTCACGCCCGTACCGCCAGGTAGGGTGCCGGTCGCGGGCCGCGGCGGGCGGCCGGCACCCCCAGGGGGCGGCACGAGGCGGGAGCGACACGGATGACGGGACCCCCAGGAGCCGGAGCCCGGGCCGCGGACGCCCGGGACGGCGGACGCGGCCGGCTGGTCTCCGGCCTGGTCGTCGCACTGGGCTGCCTGCTCTTCCTGGGCGGGGCCGGCTGGGGCGCCATCGCCTACAAGCCGTACTCCGTCCCCAGCGACTCGATGGCGCCGACCCTGCGACAGGGCGCCCGCCTGCTCGCCCAGCGGATCGACGGCGACGAGGTGCGCCGCGGCGACGTGGTGATCTTCCGCGACCCGCTCTGGGGCCAGAACCTGTCGATGGCCAAGCGGGTGGTCGCGGTCGGCGGCGACACGGTCGCCTGCTGCGACCGGCGGGGCCGGCTGACCGTGGACGGCCGACCCGTCGAAGAACCGTATCTGCACGCCCGGGGCCCGGCCTCGGTCACCCGGTTCTCCGCGACCGTCCCCGCGGACCGGCTCTTCGTGATGGGCGACCACCGCGCCGACTCCGTGGACTCGCGCGCGCACCTCGGCGACGGCGCCGACGGGTCCATACCGCGCGACGCCGTCCGGGCCAGGGTGGACGCCGTCGTCTGGCCGCTGTCCGACCTCGGCACGGTGGGACGGCCCGACGGATTCGCGGACCTGCCCGGCGGCGTCTCGCAGCCCGGCCCGCTGCGGGT
This sequence comes from Streptomyces sp. B1866, assembly GCF_031932565.1. Classification (NCBI taxonomy): domain Bacteria; kingdom Bacillati; phylum Actinomycetota; class Actinomycetes; order Kitasatosporales; family Streptomycetaceae; genus Streptomyces; species Streptomyces sp. B1866. The sequence goes on along the minus strand of NZ_JAVSCF010000266.1, from coordinate 6,969 downwards.
GATCCTGGCCCTCACGACGGTCGGCGCCGCGCTCGTCCTGGGCGGCGCGCTGTACGGGCCGGTAGCCCGCGCGGCGGCCCGCCGCCGCGCGCGCGGCCGGCCGCGGCGGGAGGCGGTGGCCGGTGGCTGACCAGGCCGGACCTCCGGGCGGCAGGCCGGAAACCGGGCCCGGCGACGACGCCGGCCTGCGCAGGGTCGCGCGGGTGGTGCTGCTCGACCCGCACGACAGGATCCTGCTGCTGCACGGCTACGAACCCGACGACCCGGCGGTGACCTGGTGGTTCACGCCGGGCGGCGGCCTGGAAGACGACGAGAGCCGGGAGCGCGCCGCGCGCCGCGAACTGGCGGAGGAGACCGGTATCACCGATGTGGAACTCGGCCCCGTGCTGTGGCGGCGGGTGTGCTCCTTCCCCTTCGCCGGGCGGCGCTGGAACCAGGACGAGTGGTACTACCTCGGCCGCACCCGGCAGACCGCGACCCGCACGGCCGGGCAGACGGAGCTGGAGCGGCGCAGCGTCCGCGGCCTGCGGTGGTGGACGCCCGGGGAACTGGCCGCCACGCGGGAAACGGTGTACCCCACACGGCTCGCCGAGCTGTTGCGTACGCTGCTCGACGAGGGACCCCCGGGCGCGCCGGTGGTCCTGGAGACCGAGCGCGTCTGACGCACAATGGGGGGACGCACGGCTGAAGGGGAACATGCCATGAGCGCCGAGGACCTCGAAAAGTACGAGACCGAGATGGAGCTGAAGCTCTACCGGGAGTACCGCGACGTCGTCGGCCTGTTCAAATACGTGATCGAGACCGAGCGCCGCTTCTACCTGACCAACGACTACGAGATGCAGGTGCACTCGGTGCAGGGCGAGGTCTTCTTCGAGGTCTCGATGGCGGACGCGTGGGTCTGGGACATGTACCGGCCCGCCCGCTTCGTCAAACAGGTGCGCGTGCTGACCTTCAAGGACGTGAACATCGAGGAGCTGAACAAGAGCGACCTCGACCTTCCGAGTGGCTGAGTTGTCCACAACCCGCCGGTAGTCCACAGATTCCGACCAAGATCCCCTGAAGTCCCGCCCAGGCGTCACCGTCGGTACCGGAGGTGGTACCGATGCCGAGGTCAGGCGGGAACAGGCCGCCCGCGCCCGCGCGCCGGGGTGCGCGGACGCGGGAGCCGCAAGGGCTCCGGGAGCCCGCACGCGGCGGGCGTCCCGGGCGGCCGGAGGAGTCCGGGCGGCCGGAGGAGTCCGGGCGGCCGGAGGAGTCCGGGCGGCCGGAGGAGTCCGGGCGGCCGCGGGAGCGTGCGCGGCCGCGGGCATACGAGCGGCTGGAGACGACCGGAAGCCGGGAGGAAGGCGGGCGGTCGGCGCCGCCCGGTCCGCCCGACCGGACTCCTCCGCCCGACCGGGCCGGGCGAGCCGGTCGTCCCGGGCGCACGGCCCAGGCCCGGCGGGCCCTCGGGCGGTACGGAGAGGACCTGGCCGCCCGCCTGATGGCCGAGGCCGGGATGACCGTCCTGGAGCGCAACTGGCGGTGCCGCGAGGGTGAGATCGACATCGTCGCGCTCGACGGGGCGGCCCTGGTGGTGTGCGAGGTCAAGACCCGCCGCGACCGGTCCTACGAGCACCCCATGGCCGCGGTCACCCCGCGCAAGGCCCAGCGGCTGCGGGCGCTCGCCGAGCGCTGGATGGAGCGGCACGGCGGCCCGCCGCCCGGCGGCGTGCGCATCGACCTGGTCGGCGTGGTGCTGCCCGGCCGCGGCGCCCCTGTGGTGGAGCACGCGCGGGGGGTGGCCTGATGGGGTTCGCCCGCACCTGCTCGGTGGCCCTGGTCGGCGTCGAGGGCGTCGTGGTCGAGGTGCAGGCCGACCTGGAGCCGGGCGTGGCCGCGTTCGCACTGGTGGGCCTGCCCGACAAGAGCCTGGTGGAAAGCCGCGACCGGGTCCGCGCCGCCGTCGTCAACTCCGGCGCCGAATGGCCGCAGAAGAAGCTCACCGTCGGCCTCAGCCCCGCGTCCGTGCCCAAGAGCGGCAGCGGCTTCGACCTGGCCGTGGCCTGCGCCGTCCTGGGCGCCGCCGAGCGCGTCGACCCGCGCCAGATCGCCGACCTGATGATGATCGGAGAGCTGGGCCTGGACGGCCGGGTGCGGCCCGTGCGCGGCGTGCTGCCCGCCGTGCTCGCGGCCGCCGACGCCGGATACCAGCAGGTGGTCGTGCCCGAGCAGACGGCCTCGGAAGCCTCGCTCGTACCCGGCGTCGCCGTGCTCGGCGTGCGCAGCCTGCGCCAGCTGATCGCGGTGCTGGCGGACGAGCCGGTGCCCGAGGAGGAGGACCGGCCCGGCCCCGGCGAGCCGGACCCGATGCTCGCCGGGCTCCTGCTGCCGGGCGCCGGCACGGGCACGGGCGTGACGTCCGGCCCCGGCACCGCGGCCCGCCCGCCCGACCTGGCCGACGTCGCCGGGCAGCACACGGCCCGCGCCGCCCTGGAGGTCGCGGCGGCGGGCGGGCACCACCTGTACCTGATGGGGCCGCCCGGCGCGGGCAAGACCATGCTCGCCGAGCGCCTGCCGGGCCTGCTGCCGCCGCTGACCCGGCAGGAAGCCCTGGAGGTCACCGCCGTGCACTCCGTGGCGGGCATCCTGCCGCCGGGCCAGCCCCTGGTGGACGCGCCGCCCTACTGCGCGCCGCACCACTCGGCGACCATGGCCGCCCTCGTCGGCGGCGGCAACGGGCTGCCCCGGCCGGGCGCGGTCTCCCTCGCTCACCGCGGCGTGCTCTTCCTGGACGAAGCGCCGGAATTCAGCGGGCGGGCCCTGGACGCGCTGCGGCAGCCCCTGGAGTCCGGGCACGTGGTGGTGGCCCGCTCGGCGGGCATGATGCGGCTGCCCGCGCGCTTCCTGATGGTGCTGGCCGCCAACCCCTGCCCGTGCGGCCGCCACGGCCTGCTGGGCGAGGGCTGCGACTGCCCGCCCGCGGTAGTGCGGCGGTACCAGGCGCGGCTGACCGGCCCGCTGCTGGACCGGGTCGACCTGCGGGTGCACGTCCAGCCGGTGAACCGGGCCGAGCTGGCCGGAGGACCGGCCGCGGCGGAGAGCACCGCGGCCGTCGCGGCCCGGGTGCGCCAGGCCCGGGAGCGGGCCCTCGCGCGCTACGCCGGCACCCCCTGGACCACGAACGGCGAGGTGCCCGGCCACGAACTGCGCACCCGGTGGCGCACCGCCCCGGAAGCCCTGCGGGAGGCCGAGCACGACCTGGAGCGCGGGCTGCTCACCGCCCGCGGTCTCGACCGGGTGCTACGGGTGGCGTGGACCGTCGCCGACCTGGCCGGCCACGACCGGCCCGACGCGGTCGACGTGGCCCGGGCCCTGCACCTGCGCACGGGCGTCAGCCGTGGCGTTCCGGCGGGGCGGCCGTGAGCCGCGCACCCGACGGCGGCCGGTCCGCGCGGCCCGCCGACGAGCCCGGGCGGCACGGCGCAGAGCCCGGGCGGCAGGGCGGGCCGCCGCCGGCCGCGGACGGACCGGAGGGGCAGGCCGGGCCGGGCGGGGACGCCCACGGGCCCGGACCGGACACCCCGCGGGAGACCAGCGGCTCGGCGCCGGACGGCGGCCGCGCGCCACAAGAGGAGCGGCTCGCGCGCGCCGCGCTCACCCGGCTGGTGGAGCCGGGCGACGAGACGGTCGGCCGCTGGCTGCGCGAGCTGGGACCGGTCGCGCTGCTGCGCGCGCTGACCGGGCAGGCCGCGCCGCCACCCGACGCCACCCCGCAGCGCCTGGCCGGATGCGCGCTGCGCGCGTCCGGCACCGACCCGGCCGCCGACCTGGCCGCCGCGGCCCGGCTCGGCGGCAGGTTCGTCTGCCCCGGCGACCTGGAGTGGCCGGGCCAGCTCGACGACCTGGGCGACGCCCGGCCGGTCGGCCTGTGGGTGCGCGGCCGGCCCTCCCTGCGGACGTGGGCGCTGCGCTCCGTCGCGGTCGTCGGCGCCCGGGCGTGCAGCGACTACGGCGCCCACGTGGCCGCGACGCTCGGCGCCGAGCTGGCCGAGCGGGGCTGGACGGTCGTCTCCGGCGCCGCGCACGGAGTGGACGGCGCGGCGCACCGCGGGGCGCTGGCCGCGGGCGGGGCGACCGTCGCCGTGCTCGCCTCCGGGGTCGACCGGCCCTACCCGCGGGCCCACGCGGGGCTGATCGAGCGCATCGCCGGGCAGGGGCTGGTGGTCGCCGAGCTGCCGCCCGGCGCGCACCCCACGCGCGGCCGCTTCATCCTCCGCAACCGCGTGATCGCCGCGCTCACCCGCGGCACGGTCGTGGTGGAGGCCGCGTACCGCAGCGGCTCCCTGGTCACCGCGCGCCGCGCGCAGCGGCTCGGCCGGTTCGCCATGGGCGTGCCCGGCCCGGTGACCAGCGGCCTGTCCGCGGGCGTACACGAGCTGCTGCGCGGCGAGGCCGTGCTGGTCACCGACGCCGCCGAGGTCGCCGAGCTGGTCGGCGGGATCGGGGACCTCGCGCCGGAGCGGCGGGGGCCGCTGGTGGACCGGGACCTGCTGGACCCCGTGACGGCACGGGTGCTCGAAGCGTTGTCGGCTCAGGGCGGTCGCGACGGCCGCGCGGTGGCCCGGGAAGCCGGGACGAGCACCGACGAGGCCGTGGCCCGCCTGCACGAGCTGCTCGCACTGGGCTTCGTCGCGCGGCGCGGCGACCACTGGACGCTGGTTCACCCTGCGTGCCGGGAAGGTCACGCGCGGCGAGGCGGTCCTTAAATTTGGCGCAATCGGGTGAAAGGGTTGAGGCGATGACCGTATCCGCACACCGTCACGCCGACTCCCTTCGCATAGTGCGATGGCTCTGTCACGCTACGCTCACAAGGTTCCGACAGAAGCACACGACATCACCCACGTCATGGCAGAACGGCTCAAGGCGACGTATGCCCCAGCACATCCCCGGGACTGACCGCGCGACGGCCCCGCCCGCCGCCCGCGGCGCCGTGCGGCCCGCTGCCCCCTCATCGCTCGATGAGCTGTGGCGGTCGTACAAGGCCACGGGCGACGGGTGGCTGCGGGAGCAGTTGATCCTGCACTACTCGCCCCTGGTGAAGTACGTCGCGGGACGCGTCAGCGTCGGGCTGCCGCCCAACGTGGACCAGGCGGACTTCGTGTCCTCCGGCGTGTTCGGCCTCATCGACGCCATCGAGAAGTTCGACCCCGAGCGGTCCATCAAGTTCGAGACCTACGCGATCACCCGCATCCGCGGCGCCATGATCGACGAACTGCGCGCGCTGGACTGGATCCCACGCTCGGTCCGCCAGAAGGCCCGCGCGGTCGAACGGGCCTACGCCACGCTGGAGGCCGCACTGCGCAGGACCCCCACCGAGGCCGAGGTGGCGGCCGAGATGGACATCGGCCTGGACGAACTGCACGGCCTTTTCAGCCAGTTGTCGCTCGCCAACGTCGTCGCCCTGGAGGAGCTGCTGCACGTCGGCGGCGAGGGCGGCGACCGGCTCAGCCTCATGGACACCCTGGAGGACACCGCCGCGGACGACCCCGTCGAGGTCGCCGAGGACCGCGAGCTGCGGCGCCTGCTCGCGCGCGCCATCAACACGCTGCCCGAGCGGGAGAAGACCGTCGTCACGCTCTACTACTACGAAGGGCTCACCCTCGCCGAGATCGGCCAGGTGCTCGGCGTCACCGAGAGCCGGGTCAGCCAGATCCACACCAAGTCCGTGCTCCAGTTGCGGGCCAAACTCGCCGACGTCGCCCGCTGAATCGTCCCTTCTGCGTCGCCCGTCCGGAGAACTCTTCCGTACAGTGGTGCCGTGCCCAGGATTCGAGCGGCCTCCGTGGCCGAGCACCGGACGATGCAGCGCGCCGCCCTGCTGGACGCCGCCCGCTCCCTGCTCTCCGAAGGAGGCACGGAAGCGCTGACCTTCCCCGCCCTCGCCGAGCGCACGGGCCTGGCGCGGTCCTCCGTCTACGAGTACTTCCGCTCCCGCGCCGCCGTCGTGGAGGAGCTGTGCGCGGTGGACTTCCCCGTCTGGGCCGCCGAGGTCGAGGACGCCATGCGGCGCGCCGACACGCCCCAGGCGAAAATCGAGGCGTACGTGCGGCAGCAGCTCGCGCTCGTGGGCGACCGGCGCCACCGGGCCGTGGTGGCGATCTCCGCCGGCGAGCTGGACGCCGCGGCCCGGGAGAAGATCCGCGCCGCGCACGGCGGGCTGGTCTCCCTCGTCGTCGACGCGCTGCGCGCCCTCGGCCACCAGCAGCCGCGGCTGACCGCCGTGCTTCTCCAGGGCGTCGTGGACGCCGCCGTCCGGCGCCTGGAGCTCGGCGCGGCCGAGGACCCCGGGCCCATCACGGAGGCGACGGTCGCCATGGCGCTGCGCGGCGTGCGCCTCTGACGCCTCTGACGCCTCCGAGGCCACTGACCGGGGCCCTCCCCTCCCCTCCCCCCGCCCCCTCCCTCCCCTCCCTCCCCCTGGGCTCACCGCCTCACGGACCCGGTGCGCGGGGCCGTGGCAGGAGGCGCGACGGGCCGCCGCGCAGCATCGGCGGGGGCAGCAGCGACAGCGGGTCCAGGTAGCTCCGTCCGCGCAGCAGGCCCCAGTGCAGGCAGCCCTCCGCGCAGTGGTACGGCCCGGACTGCACGACGCCGACCACCTGTCCCGCGGTCACCTGCTCGCCCGCCGTCACCGTGGCCAGCACCGGCTCGTAGGTCGTGCGCAGGGCGGGGGCGCCGCTGTCCCCCAGCTCCACGCTGAGCACGCCGCGGCCCGCGACCGGGCCGGCGAAGGACACCCGCCCCGCGGCCGCCGCCCGCACCGGTGTCCCGGCGCGGGCCGACAGGTCGACGCCGCGATGGCCCGGCGCCCAGGGTGCGGGCGGCGGTTCCCACGTCCGCAGTACCAGGGGCCGCCCGGCGCCCACCGTCCCGCGCACCGGCCAGGCCCGCGCGCCGGCGGGGGCCCGCGCCACGGCGCCGGTCCGC
>NZ_JAVSCF010000265.1:0-8665 GCF_031932565.1 Streptomyces sp. B1866 | reverse complement strand
GCTGCTGCTGGTGCCCGTGCCGTCCGCGCCGCGCGCGGTGGCGGCGCGCGGCCACGACCCGGTGCGGCGCGTGGCGCTCGCCGCGGCGGGCGTGCTGCGGCGTGAGGGGGTGCCGGCGTGCGTGGTCGCCGCCCTGCGGCAGCGGCGGACGGTGCGCGACCAGTCGGGGCTGGGCGCGCGGCAGCGCCGGGACAACCTCGCCGGGGCGCTGGAGCCGGTCCGCGGTGCCGGGCGGCTGCTGGCCACCGGTCGCGTGGTGCTGGTGGACGACCTGATGACGACCGGGGCGTCGTTGGCGGAGGCGGCGCGCGCCGTGGCGGCGGTGAGCGGGCCGGTCGTCGGCGCGGCGGTGATCTCCGCGCCCCGGGAGTCCTTCGTGGAGGAGCCCCGGGAGGCCGGGGAGCCCGGGGAGCCCGGAGTTCCCGTCGGAGACGCTCCCGGGAGACCGGCGGCCAGGCCCGGGTCGGCGGGGGCTGGTCGGCGAGCAGGCGGGTCGCGGGAGAGGCGGTGAGCAGAAGGAAAGGAGATGAGCGGAATACGCGGCAGGAGCACGGGGGGCGGCGAGGTGCCGGAGAGGGGGGCCGGACCAGAGCCGTTCGGGCACAGGCGTGAGCCGGTTGGGGGTGTCGACACGCCGCCCGGAGAGCTATGTTCGGTTGTGAGGAATGGCGGCCGCTATGAGTGGCATATCCCTTTGGCGCTCAGTACGCCGCCCGCATTCCCGTGAACGCGGAGTGTCGAAACGTCCAACACGAGGGGGTGGGGAGGTCCGGAACGGGGGAGGAGGGGTGCAAGCCGTCAAGTCGGAGCCCCGGACTCCGGGGTCTGATGAGAGAGGGATCCGCTCCGGACGAGTGACGGAGCGACCCGGGAACGGAGTTCTGCGTGGACATCGTCGTCAAGGGCCGCAAGACAGAGGTGCCCGAGCGCTTCCGTAAGCACGTGGCCGAGAAGCTGAAGCTGGAGAAGATCCAGAAGCTCGACGGCAAGGTGATCAGCCTCGACGTGGAGGTGTCCAAGGAGCACAACCCGCGTCAGGCCGACCGCTCCGACCGGGTGGAGATCACCCTGCGCTCCCGTGGCCCGGTGATCCGGGCCGAGGCCGCCGCCGCCGACCCGTATGTGGCGCTGGACCTGGCCGCCAGCAAGCTGGAGGCGCGCATGCGCAAGCAGCACGACAAGCGCCTCACCCGCCGGGGCAGCGGCCACGGCCGCGCTCCCGCATACGACATGGCCGGGGCCGTCCCCGGGACGCCACGCCCCGCCGGGCCCGGCGAGACCGCCCACCGACCGACCGCCGCCACGGTGCCCACCACCCGCACCGGCCCGCTGGAGGTGCAGGGCGAGGGCCCCCTGGTGGTCCGGGAGAAGACCCACGTGGCCGCACCGATGAGCCTCGACCAGGCGCTGTACGAGATGGAGCTGGTCGGGCACGACTTCTACCTGTTCATCGACGCCGAGACCAAGCAGCCCAGCGTCGTCTACCGGCGCCACGGCTACGACTACGGCGTCATCCACCTGTCGTCCGACGCCTACTCCGGCGAGGAGGAGCCGGGCGGTGCGGGCGGTGCGCTCGGCGTCTGAACAGGACCGCCCGGTCTGCGGCCGGACACCGTGCCCCGTCACGGTGACGCCATGGTGGTGCCCCGGAGCGCCCATGCGCCCCCCGGGGCACCACCGTGCGCCCACGGCTGCGGCATTCCGCCGCCGCGGCATGGAATCATGGCCCGCAGGGCAACCGGGGCCGCCACCGGACCGGTTGGCATCGAGCAGCACACCGCGCACCACAGCGCAGACCGCAAGGGCCATGGCCTTCAGGGGGAGGAACGATGGCGGACAGCTTCGGGCCCGCGTCCGGCGTGGATGACGACCGGGGCCCCGGGGCCGGCGCGGGCCGAGGCGAGCCGGGCAAGGAGCCGATCCGGGTCCTGGTGGTGGACGACCACGCGCTCTTCCGCCGAGGACTTGAGATCGTCCTCGCCCACGAGGAGGACATCGAGGTCGTCGGCGAGGCGGGGGACGGCGCGGAGGCGGTGGACAAGGCGGCCGACCTGCTGCCGGACATCGTCCTGATGGACGTCCGCATGCCGAAGCGCGGCGGGATCGAGGCGTGCACGGCCATCAAGGAGGTGGCCCCCAGCGCCAAGATCATCATGTTGACGATCAGCGACGAGGAGGCCGACCTCTACGACGCGATCAAGGCGGGCGCGATGGGCTACCTCCTCAAGGAGATCTCCACCGACGAGGTCTCCACGGCGATCCGGGCGGTCGCCGACGGCCAGTCGCAGATCAGCCCGTCGATGGCGTCCAAGCTGCTCACCGAGTTCAAGTCGATGATCCAGCGTACCGACGAGCGGCGGCTGGTCCCCGCGCCACGGCTGACCGACCGCGAGCTGGAAGTGCTCAAGCTGGTCGCGACCGGTATGAACAACCGGGACATCGCCAAAGAGCTGTTCATCAGCGAGAACACGGTCAAGAACCACGTCCGCAACATCCTGGAGAAGCTACAGCTGCACTCCCGGATGGAGGCCGTGGTCTACGCGATGCGGGAGAAGATCCTCGAAATCCGGTGACGGGTGGCGGGCGGGGCCTCCGGAGCGGGGTGTCCGCTCCGGCCGCCGGGCTCCGACCCGGGCTCTCCGGCCCGCCCGGCCCCGGGCGCCCGGCCGGACTGCCTGGCCCGCCCCGGTGCTCCGGAACGGCCTGGCGGACGACCGGCGTCGGCAGCGGGCGGCACCGCAGATGAGCAGCCGCCGGGCACGTCCCTGGGGATGTCAGCCGGTCGCTGCCGCCAGCGCCGAGGTGAGCGCGGCCGCCAGACCGGGCGGGTCCACGCGCTCCACCCGCACCGCCTCGCACCCCACCCACTCGGCCGCCTCGGCCAGCGCCTGCGCCATGGGTCGTACGGCCTTCGCCGTGGTGAGGGACACCTGCCTGGCCACCAGGGTCTTTCCCTCCCGCGCCGGATCCACCCGGCCCAGCAGCCCGCCGCCCGCCAGCAGCGGCATGGCGAAGTATCCGTGCACCCGCTCGGCCCGGGGCACGTACGCCTCCAGCCGGTGGGCGAATCCGAAGATCCGCTCCGTGCGCGCCCGGTCCCATATCAGCGAGTCGAACGGCGACAGCAGGGTGGTGCGGTGCCGGCCGCGCGGCTCGGTGGCCAGCGCGTCCGGGTCCGCCCACGCCGGCTGGTCCCAGCCCGCCACCGCCACCGGAACCAGGCCGGAGCCGGCGATCACCGCGTCCACCTGCTCGCCCTTCAGCCGGTGGTAGTCCGCGAGGTCGGCCCTGGTGCCGACGCCCAGCGACCGCCCCGCCAGCCGCACGAGCCGCCGCAGGCACTCGGCGTCGTCCAGGTCGTCGTGCAGCAGGCCGTCCGGCACGGCGCGCTCGGCCAGGTCGTACACCCGCTTCCAGCCGCGCCGCTCGACGCACACCACCTCGCCGTACATCAGCGCGCGCTCGGCCGCGACCTTCGTCGCCGACCAGTCCCACCACGGCCCGCCGTTCTTGGCACCGCCCAGCTCGGTCGCCGTCAGCGGGCCCTCCTCGCGCAACCGCTTGATCACCGTCTCGTACGCGCCGTCCGGCAGCTCGTGGCTCCAGTGCGGCCGGTTCCGGTAGGCGCGGCGGCGGAAGGCGAAGTGCGGCCACTCCTCGATGGGCAGCACGCAGGCGGCGTGCGACCAGTACTCGAAGGCGTGGGTCCCCGTCCAGTACGCCGCCTCGACCGCGGGGCGGCCGACGGCGCCCAGGCGCGCGTACGGCACCAGCTCGTGCGAGCGGGCCAGCACCGAGATCGTGTCGAGTTGCACCGCGCCCAGGTGCCGCAGCAGGCCCCGCACCCCGCCGCGCCGGTCCGGGGCACCGAGCATCCCTTGGGCGCGTAGCGCCAGCCGCCTCGCCTCGTCCGAGGACAGGGTGACCTCGGGCTTCGGGGCAGCCGCGGACGCGGCGCGCGCAGTCGCAGTCGTCATGTCCGGATACCTTAGGCGCCCCCACTGACAACGCCCCTGACCTGGGGTGCGGCGTCTCAGCGGCGCCCGTCCGTCTCAGCGGCCCCCGGTCGGGGTCGGCGGGGCCGGTCCGCGCCTCAGGGCGCGTACGGCTCGTACGGCGTCGTCGACGGCAGCCCCCAGTCCGACGGCAGCACCGCGCCCCGCCAGGCGTCCCGGCGCCGTCCCGCGCTCACGATCCGCGCCCGGTCCGTACCCTCCATTCGGAAGCCCGCCGACAGGGCCACCGCCCGGGAGCCCTCGTTGCCCGCCTCGCAGCACCACTCCAGCCGCTCCACGCCCACCGCCGTGAGGGCCCACTCGACCATCGCCCGGGCCGCCTCGGCGGTGTACCCGCGCCGCCGGTGCTCCTTCGCCGTCCAGTACCCCAGCTCGGCCTGGCGCTCGGGCGTGCGCAGCCGCTCCAGGCGGACCAGCGCCATGGACCCCACCAGCACGCCCGTGTCCCGGGTGGCCACGGCGAGGTGGTACCCGGTGTCGTCCCGCCAGCCCTCCGGGCACTGCCGCCCCAGGAACTCCTCCGCGTGCCGCCGCTCGTACGGCGAGGGCACGGCCGTCCAGTACTGGATGTCGGGGTCCTGGCAGGCGGCGTACACGGCGGACACGTCCGACGGCTCGAAGGGCCGCAGCAGCAGGCGCTCGGTGGTGAGTGTGACAGGCTCCATGCACCGAGTCTGGTGTGCGGGCCCGGTCGGCCGCGAGGGGATTTCCACCGGCCGCCGGGCCCGGCCCCGGACCGCTGACCGGCGGCCTTCGGGCACTCGGCCCGCTCCCCGTACGTTGACACTGTCAGGTGACACCCGGCCTTCGTACCGACGGACCTCCCGGCGTGGCGGCGTACTGTCTTACGATGGCCGTTGCGGCCGGGGCCCGCGCCCCTTGACACGCCGCGCCAGCGCACCCGACCGTGCCAGGCCCGACCGGCAAGGAGCCACCCCACGTGTCCGTCTTCAACAAGCTCATGCGTGCAGGCGAAGGCAAGATCCTGCGCAAGCTGCACCGCATCGCGGACCAGGTCAATTCCATCGAAGAGGACTTCCTGGATCTGTCCGACGCCGAGCTGCGGGCGCTGACCGACGAATACCGCCAGCGGTACGCCGACGGGGAGTCCCTGGACGACCTGATGCCGGAGGCGTTCGCGACCGTGCGCGAGGCGGCCAAGCGCGCGCTCGGCCAGCGCCACTACGACGTGCAGCTCATGGGCGGTGCCGCGCTCCATCTGGGATTCGTCGCCGAGATGAAGACCGGTGAGGGCAAGACCCTGGTCGGCACCCTGCCCGCGTACCTCAACGCGATCTCCGGCAAGGGCGTGCACCTGGTCACGGTCAACGACTACCTCGCCGAGCGCGACTCGGAGTGGATGGGCCGGGTGCACCAGTTCCTCGGCCTGAGCGTGGGCTGCATCCTGGCCAGCATGACCCCGGCGCAGCGCCGTGAGCAGTACGCGCGGGACATCACCTACGGCACGAACAACGAGTTCGGCTTCGACTACCTGCGCGACAACATGGCCTGGTCCAAGGAAGAGCTGGTGCAGCGCGGGCACAATTTCGCCATCGTGGACGAGGTCGACTCCATCCTCGTGGACGAGGCCCGTACGCCGCTGATCATCTCCGGTCCGGCCGACCAGGCGACCAAGTGGTACGCCGACTTCGCGAAGCTGGTCACCCGGCTGACCCGCGGCGAGGCCGCCAACCTGCAGAAGGGCCTGGAGGAGACCGGCGACTACGAGGTCGACGAGAAGAAGCGCACCGTCGGCATCCACGAGGCGGGCGTGACCAAGGTCGAGGACTGGCTGGGCATCGACAACCTCTACGAGTCGGTCAACACCCCGCTCGTCGGCTACCTGAACAACGCGATCAAGGCCAAGGAGCTGTTCAAGAAGGACAAGGACTACGTCGTCATGAACGGCGAAGTCATGATCGTCGACGAGCACACCGGCCGTATCCTGGCCGGCCGCCGCTACAACGAGGGCATGCACCAGGCGATCGAGGCCAAGGAGGGGGTGGATATCAAGGACGAGAACCAGACGCTCGCCACGATCACCCTCCAGAACTTCTTCCGCCTCTACGACAAGCTCGCCGGCATGACCGGTACGGCCATGACCGAGGCCGCCGAGTTCCACCAGATCTACAAGCTCGGCGTCGTCCCCATCCCCACCCACCGGCCGCTGGCCCGCCTCGACCGGTCGGACCTGATCTACCGCACCGAGGTGGCGAAGTTCGACGCCGTGGTGGAGGACATCGCCGAGCGGCACGAGAAGGGCCAGCCGGTCCTGATCGGCACCACCTCCGTGGAGAAGTCCGAGTACCTCTCCCAGCTGCTGAAGAAGCGCGGTGTGCCGCACGAGGTGCTGAACGCCAAGCAGCACGACCGCGAGGCCCAGATCGTCGCCCAGGCGGGCCGCAGGGGCGCCGTCACCGTCGCCACGAACATGGCCGGCCGCGGCACCGACATCAAGCTCGGCGGCAACCCCGACGACCTGGCCGAGGCCGAGCTGCGGCGGCGCGGCCTGGACCCGGTGGAGCACGTCGAGGAGTGGGCGGCCGCGCTGCCCGCCGCGCTGGAGAAGGCGGAGACGGCGGTCAAGGCCGAGTTCGACGAGGTCAAGGAGCTCGGCGGGCTGTACGTGCTGGGCACCGAGCGGCACGAGTCGCGCCGCATCGACAACCAGCTCCGCGGCCGCTCCGGCCGTCAGGGAGACCCCGGCGAGTCCCGCTTCTACCTCTCCCTGGGCGACGACCTGATGCGGCTGTTCAAGGCGCAGCTGGTCGAGCGCGTGATGGCGATGGCCAACGTGCCCGACGACGTGCCGATCGAGAACAAGATGGTCACCCGCGCCATCGCCTCCGCCCAGTCGCAGGTCGAGCAGCAGAACTTCGAGACCCGTAAGAACGTCCTGAAGTACGACGAGGTCCTCAACCGGCAGCGCGAGGTCATCTACGCCGAGCGCCGCCGCGTCTTGGAGGGCGAGGACCTGCACGAGCAGGTCCAGCACTTCATGGACGACACCATCGAGGCCTACGTGCAGGCGGAGACCGTGGAGGGCTTCGCCGAGGAGTGGGACCTCGACCGGCTGTGGGGCGCGTTCAAGCAGCTCTACCCGTGCCAGGTCACCATCGACGAGCTGGAGGAGGCGGCCGGCGACCGCGCCGGGATCACCGCCGAGTTCATCGCCGAGTCGGTGAAGGAGGACGTCCGCGAGCAGTACGCCGCGCGGGAGAAGGAGCTGGGCTCCGACATCATGCGCGAGCTGGAGCGGCGCGTCGTGCTGTCCGTCCTGGACCGCAAGTGGCGCGAGCACCTGTACGAGATGGACTACCTCCAGGAGGGCATCGGCCTGCGCGCGATGGCCCAGAAGGACCCGCTGGTCGAATACCAGCGCGAGGGCTTCGACATGTTCCAGGCCATGATGGACGGGATCAAGGAGGAGTCCATCGGCTACCTGTTCAACCTGGAGGTCCAGGTCGAGCAGCAGGTCGAGGAGGTGCCCGTCCAGGACCAGGCGCTGGCCGCGCCGAGCGAGGAGCCGCAGGCCCCCGTCCCGGCGGCGGCGGGCGCCCGCCCCGAGATCCACGCCAAGGGCCTGGAGGCTCCGCAGCGCCCGGACCGGCTGCACTTCTCGGCGCCGACGGTGGACGGCGAGGGCGGCGTCGTGGAGGGCGACCTCACCAGCGACGAGGCGGAGGCGGAGCCCGCGCCGGCGAGCACCGGGGGGCGCGCGCAGCGGCGCAAGGCCGCGCGCGGCGGCCGCCGCCGCAAGAAGTAGCCCGGCGGCCTTTCCGGCCCCTGGTACGTCCGGCCCGCGCGGTGCCTGCCGCGCGGGCCGCGCGCGTGTCCGGGGCGGGCGGCGAGGCGGCGGCGGGGACCGGCGGGCCGTACGGCCTCGGGACACGGCTTCTACGGTCCCCGGGGCCCGGCGCCGCCGGTACGGCCTCCGTGCGGCTCGTACGGCCTCCGTACGGCCGGGGCACCTGGCGGGGTGCCCGGGGCCCTGGCCGCCGTCCCGGTGGCCGTCTCCGGCCGTCTGCGGCCCGGCCGGAGACGGCCGAACGGCGACGACGGCCGCAGGCTCGGCGGGCCGGACCCGGCCGTACGGGCCGAGGGCCAGGCCGGCCGGGCCTGGATGATCCATGTCGATCACTGAG
The DNA here is from genome assembly GCF_031932565.1 of Streptomyces sp. B1866. Classification (NCBI taxonomy): domain Bacteria; kingdom Bacillati; phylum Actinomycetota; class Actinomycetes; order Kitasatosporales; family Streptomycetaceae; genus Streptomyces; species Streptomyces sp. B1866. The sequence continues at coordinate 504 of NZ_JAVSCF010000265.1, read as the reverse complement.
ACCGATAGAGATCATCTAGAACGGCGGTGGCGAGCCGATGTCGAACGCGGCGCAGCGCCAGCGGTCGTCGGCGCCCCGTTCGAGCCGGAAGGCCAGCGCCCTGACCCGGTCGCCGGAGGCGATCCGGGCGAACGCCTCGATCACCCCCGCGCGCGGCTGGTACTGCCCGCAGTCCCGCACCCAGGGCGCCTCGCGACGGCCGTCGGCGGGCCGCAGCGGCGTCCGGGGCGCCAGCGCGGCGAGCCGGTCATAGGCGTCGGAGAGGATGTGCCCGAGCAGCGTGTGCACGGGCCGCTGGCCGCTCAGCGCGAGCAGCAGGCGGTGGGCGAACCAGTAGTGCGGCATCCGCTCGCGCTCCCTGAGCCGTGCCGCCGCGGCCGCCGCCGCGCTCGGCCTGGCCGTCTGCGCACCCGTCCCGGCCGTCCGCGCGCCCGTCGGGGAGGTCCTGGCGCCCGCCGTGACCGCCGCGCGCGCCGCGGCTCCCGGGGCCGCGGCGCGGGGACG
>NZ_JAVSCF010000264.1:0-8669 GCF_031932565.1 Streptomyces sp. B1866 | reverse complement strand
CCGTTCGCGCCGTCGGCCGGACGCACGCCGCCCGCGCCGCCGGGCCGGTGCGGCGCCTCGCGCCCACGCGGCGCCGGCCCACGCGACGGGCGAGGTCCCGCGCGACCTCGCGGGTACAAAACGGGCACGCCCCGGGGTGCGCCGGGGAAGCGTGCCGGAAGGCAGCCGCCCGGCGGCGGCCGGGGCGTACGGGTCCTGCGAGGAAACGAAGACGATCACCCGAGCCGGGTCAGTGCCCCTGCTCGTCGCGGCGGCGCTGCCACCGCTCCTCGATACGGGTCATTATCGAGCGCCGGGGGCGGCTGCCGCCCTGCCGGCGCACCGGACCGCGGGGCGCGCCGGGCGCTGCGGCCTGCCCGGCCGGTCCGCCGGGCCTGGGCGCCTTGCGCCATCCGGTCACCGCGAGCACGGCGCAGCCCAGCATGATGAGGAATCCCACCACGCTGACCCAGATCTGCTGGACGGCCACTCCGACCATGAGAAGCGCGATGCCCACCAGAAACCCGGCGACGGCCTGGTAGACGCGTCGTCGGGTGTACGTGCGCAGGCCGTTACCTTCGAGCGCCGTCGCGAATTTGGGATCTTCGGCGTACAGCGCTCGTTCCATCTGCTCCAGCATGCGCTGCTCGTGCTCCGAGAGCGGCACGGAGTCCTCCTACTCGTCGGTCGCGGGGGCGACCGGGCCTGCGACCCTTCCAGGATAGGCAGGGAACCGCCCCCGTGAAACCCGCCCTTCGGCGCCGGATTCGACCGCCGGAGCCGAACTGGCGGTGGATGGCGCTGAGACCTGCATTCCCCTCCCGCCGATCCGCCATGCCGGACGGCCTGCCCCGATCATACGGGGCCGATCGGCCTTCCGGGCCTGCCCTGTGCCACCGTCCGGGGCGCCGTGCGGCGAGGGGTCAGTGCCGCTCGCCCAGGACGTGGAGCTGGGGGGCGATGGCGTGGAAGGCGGGCAGCTCCGCGGCGGTGGCCTCCAGCCGCAGCAGGGCCTCGGAGGCGTCCGGCTCGGTGTCGACCAGCACGCCGGGCACCAGGTCGGCGAAGATCCGCACGCCGTGCACGGCGGCGACCTCCAGACCGGACGCGGTGACCAGCTCGGTGAGCTGGTCGGCGGTGAAGCGCCGCGGCATCGGGTCGCCCTCTCCCCAGCGGCCCGAGGGGTCGGTGAGCGCCTGGCGGGCCTCGGTGAAGTGGCCGGCGAGGGCCCGGGCGAGGGCGGCGCCGCCCAGCCCGGAGGCGAGCACGCTGAGGGTGCCGCCGACCGGGCGCAGCGCGGCGACCGCGTTGCGCAGGCCGTCGGCGGGGTCGTCCACGTACTCCAGCACGCCGTGGCACAGCACCGCGTCGTATCCGCCGCGCTCGACCACGTCGAACAGGCCGTGCGCGTCGCCCTGCACACCGCGCACCCGGTCGGCGACCCCGGCCTCGGCCGCCCGGCGCTCCAGCGCGAACAGCGCGTCGGGGCTGGGGTCGACCACCGTGACCCGGTGGCCGAGGCGGGCGACCGGAACCGCGAACTTGCCGGTGCCGCCGCCCGTGTCCAGGACGTCGAGCGCGCCGTGGCCGCCCGCGGCGTCCGCTCCGGCCGCCTTGGCCCGGCGGTCCAGGGCGTCCTTGAGGACCTCCCATACGACGGCGGTGCGCAGGGACGCCCGGGGGCGCATCGGGTCGGACACGGCGGGTGGCTCCTCGGCACGGTGCCGCCGGCGCGCGGTGCGGCGGCGACGGCTTACTGACGTCAGCGGCTTCCAGACTATTGCCTACCCCACCGGACTCCGCCGCCGCGGTCACCCGTGGCACGCGCCCGCAGCCGCCGGGCGGCCGACCGGGCCGCCCTGGCAGGCCGGTTTCCCCGGCGGGGGCGGCCCGGCGGACTCGCCCCGGCGCCCGCGGCGCGGCGGTCACCGCGGGCGCCCGGAGGGCGGGTCCGGATCGGGGCGGCCGGCCGCCGCCTCCTCGTCCGCGTCCGCCTGCTGGGGCAGCAGGGGCCGCAGGATCAGCATGCGCTCGACCAGGCGCAGGAACACGGCGGCGTCGCGCAGCAGGTCGTCCGCCTCCCGGCGGCTCACCGCGCCCGGTATGCCCGCCTCGGCGCGGACCCGGCGCCCGGCCCCGGACGCGAACAGCGCGCTCCACTCGGCCAGCTCGGGGGCGACCTCGGGCAGCACCTCCCAGGCGCTGCGGATGCGCGCCCGGCGGCGCGGCGTCGGCTCGGGCCGGCCGCGCACGGCGAGCACGGCGGCCGCGATGCGCAGGGCGGCCAGGTGGGCCGTGGCATACCGCTCGTTCGCGGTCTCCAGCGCGGCGGCCTCGGTCAGCCCGTGGTGGGCCTGCGCGAGCAGGTCCAGGGCGGCGGGCGGGGCGGTGACGCGACGCAGCACGGGGTGCGCGTCGCTCGCGGGGGCGGGGGCGGGGGCGAGGGCGGCGGGCTGGTGCCGGCGCGCCGCGGCGGGACGGGCCATGACGAACCTCCTGTCGTCGCGTGGCGGCCGCGCAGGGCCTGGAGCGCCGAGCCGGCCGCCGCATGGACCCATCGTGGGGCACACCACTGACAATCGCCCTGACCTGCACGGATGCCGCTTTGCCGCGGAGGGTGCGGGGGCGGCGGGAGAGCCGGACGGCGGGCCGCCCGGCGCGCGCACCCGGCCCGGACGCCCGAGCCCCGGGTCGGGCCCGGGCGGCCCGGGCGCGCCAGGGAGGCGGCGGACCGGGCGGGAGCCGGGACGGCCCGTGGCACGGGGTGACAGCGGGCAGAATCGACGCCATGGACAGCAGCAGGCGCCGCCAGGCCACCCGGCAGAAGCTCTTCGACGCTGCGGTCACCCTCATCGCCGAGCAGGGGTTCTCCGCCACCACCGTGGACGAGATCGCCGAGCGGGCCGGGGTGGCCAAGGGCACGGTCTACTACAACTTCGCGAGCAAGACGGTCCTGTTCGAGGAGGTGCTGCGGCACGGCGTCGACTCGCTCACCGCCTCGCTGCGCGCCGCGGGCGAGGAGACCGTCCGGCACGGCGGCGGCCACGTGGCGGCCCTGGACGCGATGATCCGCGCGGGGCTGGACTTCGTCGCCCGCCACCCGTCGCTGACGCAGCTGTACGTCGCCGAGCTGTGGCGCACCAACCGCGCCTGGCAGCCCACCCTGGCGGCGGCCCGGCGGCAGGCGGTGGAGGTGATCGAGTCCGTGCTGCGGGACGGCGTGGCCGACGGGGAGCTGGGCAAGGAGCTGGACATCCCGCTGACGGCGTCGGCGCTGTTCGGGATGGTGCTGGTGGCGGCGCTCGACTGGCAGTCCTACCAGCCGCGGCGGCCGGTGGGCGACGTGCACGCCGCGCTGTCGTTAGTGCTCCAGGGCCGCGTGGGCGGCTCGGCTCCCGGCTGGGACGGCCGGGCGGACGGTCCCGCCTGACGCCGCCGGCCGGAGAGTTGCCGGGGATCGGCCGCGGGGCACGCGCGTCGTGGCCGGGCCAGGAGGTGGCGTCCGGTGCGCCCCGCCGCTGGAGGAGCCGCGCGGGGCAGGGGCACCGCCGGGGTCGACCCGTGCGGGCGAGCGTACGGCCTGCCGCCTGCGGCGCGCCCGGGCCGGCGGCCGCGGACGGGCGGTCGGCGCGAGCCGGGTCCGAGGTCGGCGCGAGCGGGTCGGAGATTGGCGCGAGCGGGTCCGAGGTCGGCGCGAGCCGGGTCCGCGGGCGGGCGGGCGGCGAGACCTGTTCCGGCGCGGCCCGCCCCCCGTGCCGCGCCGCGCCGGAACAGCCCCGTCCCCCGTTTCCCCCGTCCCCCGTGCTCCCCCGCTCCCCCGTGGAAGGCCTCCCGGGTCACCCCGAGAGGCTTCCCCCCCATCGCGTCGGGGCCGCCCGCGCCGCTTCCGCCGCCCCGTGTCGGCGGTGCCGGCGCCGCGTCCCTCCGCGGCCTCCACTCTCCCGGCCGCGCAGGCCGCGCCCCATCCGCGCGGCTACTCATCTGCCGTGCTAGGTACGCGTACTCACCTCCTGGTAACCCGCGCGGAGGCGGCCGGGGACCGGACCGTGGCGCCGGTTGTCAGTGGCGGCGGATAGGGTCACGGACATGGCACGGATTGCGGTGATCGGCGCTGGCATGGGCGCCATGGCGGCCGCCGCCCGGCTGGCGGCCACGGGCCACCGGGTGGTGGTCCACGAGCGCGGGCCCGCGCACGGCGGCGCGGTCGGGCGGCTGGAGCGGGACGGCTTCGCCTTCGACACCGGGCCCGGGCTGCTGCACCTGCCCGCCGTCTACCGCGACCTGTTCGTGAAGACCGGCAAGGAGACTCTGGAGCAGTGCGTCGAGCTGGTCCAGGTGGACCCGGCCGGTCGGCACGTCTTCGCCGACGGCACGGACGTCCTCCTGCCCGGTGCCTCCCGCGCGGGCGTCCTCCAGGCGCTGGACGCCGCCTTCGGCCCGGGTGCGAGCGAGCGGTGGAGCGGCCTGGAGCGGCGGGCGCGCGAGGTGTGGGACGCCACCCGAAGGCCGCTGCTCGAAGAGCCGCTGGCCGACGACGCCCGCGCGCTGCACGACGACCCGTATCCGGCGCCCGCCCGCCGCGCGCCGCTGGGCCTGCGGCGGCGCGGCCGGGCCCCGGCCGGTCTCGCCGAGGCGGCGCGGCGGGAGCTGCGCGACCCACGGCTGGCCGCCGTGCTGGAGAGCCACGCGCTCGGCCACGGCCTCGACCCGCGCGCCGCCCCCGCGAGCGCCGCCGTCCTGGCGTACGTGGCGCAGACCTTCGGCACCTGGTATGTGCGCGGCGGTATGCGGGCCCTGGCCGACGCGCTGTACGAGCGCTGCCGCGCGCGGGGCGTCGAGTTCGTCTTCGGGTCCGAGGTCGTGGGAGTCGTGGAGAAGGACGGGCGCGCGGCGGGGGTGGAGCTGGCGGACGGGGCGCAGGTGCAGGCGGACCTCGTGGTCGCGGGCGTCGCTCCGGCGCGCCTGCGGTCCGTCCCCGGCGCGGTCCCTGAGCCGGGCGCGGACGGCGGACCCGGGACGGACAGCGGACCCGGGACGGACAGCGCCGCGGGGTCCGGCGGGTCCGGCCGCTTCACCGTCTTCCTCGCCCTGCGCGGTGCGCGGCCCGAGGGCGCCGCGCACCGGACCGTGGTGCACGCGGCCGACCGTGACGCCGAGTTGGCCGCCGTCTTCGGCGGCGGCGCCCGGCGCCGGGGGCGCGGTGGGCCGGGCGGCGCGCAGGCGGTCCGGCGGCCGTGCGACCGGCCGACGCTCACCGTGCTGCGCCCGGACGACCCCGCCACCCGCCCCGACAGCGGCCACGAGGCCGTCACGCTCACCGCCACGGTCGCCCCGCACGGCCCGGTCGACTGGGCCGAAGCGGCGGCCGCGGGGCGGTACGCGGACGCGCTGACCGAGGCCGCCGAGGCGGCGATACCGGGGCTGCGGGACCGCGTCCTGTGGCGCGTCGTGCACACGCCGTGCGACACCGCCGAGGCCACCGGCGCCCCGGGAGGAGCCGTGCCGGGCCCGGCGCTCGCGGGCGGCGGCGGGCGGTACCTGCGCCCCGGCAACCTCACCCGGCTGCCGGGGCTGTACCTGGCGGGCGGCTGGGCCCACCCGGGCGGCGGGCTGCCGCACGCGGGAATGTCGGGCGCGCTGGTGGCCGGGCTGATCGTGGAGGGGGCCGACTGGCGCGGCTCCCGCTGACCGCCGCGCCCCACCCAGCCGCGCCGCCCCGCGACGGGCCCGGCCCGCGCTCCGGCGAGCACGTCCGCGGCCCGGCCAGGCAGGCTTGGCGCGCACCGGGCCGCCGGGTGGGCCCGCCTGCCACCGGCGCGGTGACGCGGCCCGGGCCGCGCAGGGCCGGTCCGGCGGCCCCGGACCGGCCCTGCGCGGACAGCGCGGTCGGGCCGGGCAGCGGCGGCGGGTCTCAGCGGTAGGGGTCGCCGCCGTCCGGGAGGTACGGGTGCGGGTAGGGCTGCTGATCGGGCTGCTGGTCCGTCATGTCGCCGTCCCGCTGCTGCGGCACCCACACCCCTGCCGCGGGCGTCGCGCCGGGGCCCGGGACGGCGTACGGCTGCGCCGCCGGGTAGCCGGCCTGCTGGCCGTAGGGGTCGGGGCCGGTGGCGTACGGCTGGGCGGCGTACGGATCGTAGCCGTGGCCGTAGGGCTCGTAGCCCTGCGGCTGGGCGGCGGTGGCGTACGGGTCGGGATAGGCCGGGTAGCCGTCGGCGCCGTAGCCGTACGTTCCGGCGGGCGCGTACCCGCCGTGCCCGGCCGCGGCGGGTCCGCCGTCGGCCACGGCCCCGGGCGCGTAGCCACCGTACGCCCCGTAACCGCCGTAGCCTCCCGCGTCGTACCCGGCGGCGTCCGCCGCGCCCCGGTCGCCGGAGGCCGCGTACGCGCCGGATCCGGCCTGCGCGGCGGGCCCGGCGCCGGCGGGCTCCTGGGCCGCGGCCGGACCGTCGGGGGCGTCGGGCACCGGGACCGCCTCCAGCTCCGAGACCTCCAGCGTCGGCTCGGAGCGCGCCGCGCGGGCCGGCTGGCCGCCCGCCCGGCGCCGCCTGCTGGTGCCCGCGCCCAGCTTGCCCAGCGGCCCGCCGACCGCCCAGCCGGTGGTGAAGCCGCGCCGGAAGGACAGCGTGACGCAGGTCTGGCCGACCGCGAACGCCATGCCGCCCAGGGCGATCACCACCACGGACGGGATGGCCACGCCGAGGACCACGCCGAGGAAGCCGGCGAAGGCGAGGAGCCGCCAGCGCAGCCGCGCCTTGTACTGCAGCAGCACCTCGCCCAGCAGCCACAGGGCCACGACCGCGAACGCGAAGTAGAGGACCGCCCAGCCCATGTAAGCCCCTCTCGTCCGCGCGGCGCTCGCGGCCGCCGCCGTCAGGACCGCTGGTGCAGTCCCAGGTTCTGGTAGATCTCCAACGTCGCCGTGGAGTGGTTCAGGGTAATGAAGTGCAGTCCGGGGATGTCCTCGGCCATCAACCGCGCGCACAGCCGGGTGGCGTAGTCGATTCCGATCGAGCGTACCGCCGCCGGGTCGTCTTTGACCGCCAGGATCCGCTCGGCGAGCTCGGGCGGGAAGGCGGCGTTGCTGAGCTGCGCGAACCGCTCGATCTGGCGCACGTTCGTGACCGGCATGATCTCCGGGATGATGGGGGTCGCGCACCCGGAGGCCGCGACCCGGTCCCGCAGCCGCAGGTAGTCCTCGGCGTAGAAGAACATCTGCGTGATCGCGTAGTCCGCTCCGGCCCGGCACTTGTCCACGAAGTGCCGTACGTCGGTGTCCCAGTCGGCGGACCGCGGGTGCATCTCGGGGAAGGCGGCGACGCCGACGCAGAAGTCGCCCGACTCCTTGATGAGCCGGACGAGCTCGGCGGCGTAGGTGAGCCCCTGGGGGTGCGGAATCCAGGCGCCCGTCGGGTCGCCGGGCGGGTCGCCGCGCACGGCCAGCATGTTGCGGATGCCGGCGTCGGCGTACTGCCCGATGACGTTCCGCAGCTCGGCCACGGAGTGGTTGACGGCGGTGAGGTGGGCGACGGGGGTCAGTGTGGTGTCGGTGGCGATCCGCTCGGTGGCGCGCACCGTGCCCTCACGGGACGAGCCGCCCGCGCCGTAGGTCACGGAGACGAAGGTGGGCGAGACGGCCTCGATCCGCCGGATGGCGTTCCACAGGGTCCGCTCGCCCTTCTCGGTCTTCGGGGCTGCGAACTCGAACGAGTAGGACTGCTCGCCGGACGCGAGCAGCTCCCGCACCGTCGGCGCGTGGTCGGTTCTGGTGGAAGCTGTGCCAAGGGCCATAAGGGCAGGTTAACCAGCGGTCCCGCGCTCGCCTACCGGCGGTTCGGTATCTGGCCTGTTGCCGGGGTCCGACGGCCGGTCCGCGCGCTCCCGCAGGCGGGCCGCCAGCTCGGCGGCGGCCTGTCCCGGGTCGCTCGCCCCGGTGATCGCCCGCACCACGACGACCCGCCGCGCGCCCGCGTCGAGGACCTGGTCCAGGTTGGCGGCGTCGATACCGCCGATGGCGAACCAGGGCCGGGCGGTGTCCAGGGCGGCGGCGTGGCGCACCAGGGACAGGCCGGGGGCGGGGCGGCCGGGCTTGGTCGGGGTGGGCCAGCAGGGGCCGGTGCAGAAGTAGTCCACGCCGGGCTCGGCGGCCGCGGCGGTCGCCTCCGCGGGCGTGTGGGTGGACCGGCCGATCAGTACGCCGTCGCCCAGGATGGCGCGCGCGGCGGGGACCGGGAGGTCGCCCTGGCCCAGGTGCAGCACGTCGGAGCCGGCCGCGTGGGCGACGTCGGCCCGGTCGTTCACGGCCAGCAGCTTGCCGTGCCGGGCGCAGGCCTCGGCGAAGACCGCCAGGTGGTCCAGCTCCTCGCGGGCCTCGATGCCCTTGTCGCGCAGTTGCACGATGTCCACGCCGCCCGCGAGCACGGCGTCGAGGAAGTCGGGCAGGTCGCCCTGCCGGGTGCGCGCGTCGGTGCACAGGTACAGCCGGGCGGCGGCGAGCCGGCTGCGCGCGGCGGCGGCCGCGACGGCGGTGAAGGTGGCGGTGGCCATGGGTGCTTCGGCTCCCCCGGTCGGCGGCGTACGGGCCGGCGGCGGCCCCGGAGGGCGGCGCCGGCCCGTACGCCGGAAGGCGGCGGCGCGCCGGGAGCGGCGGCGCCGGGACGGACAGCGGGTGGTGCGGGGCCGCCGCACGCTGG
>NZ_JAVSCF010000263.1:0-8725 GCF_031932565.1 Streptomyces sp. B1866 | reverse complement strand
CCGGGCGGGAGGTGCTGCACCAGGCGGTCGTTCAAACGGTGGCCCGGTTGGACGCCTCCGACCACGAGGCCGCCTGGCGCGGCGTGGGCTGGCACACCATCCGTCAGGCGCCCCGGGAGGGCAGGGACGCACGCCGCAGGTGGACCATCCTGCTCTCGCTGATTCTGGCCGCCCCGGCGGTGCTGTTCTGGGGCGTCGCCTCCTTCCCGGGGCAGTCCGGGGTACGGGAGTGGTTCACCACGGGCGCCGGGCCGTGGGTCCTGGTCGGCTTCGGGATCGCGGGGCTGGTATGGACCGGATGGCTGCTGATCCGCCTCGCGACCACCTGGCGCGCCACCCAGGCGACCCCGCTGGCCGAGACCCTGACCGTCCTGCGCTTTCGCCTGTGGACCGCTCTCGGCACGGCCGTCACCGGGGCGCTGCTGTTCGTACGCCTGCAAAACGGCATGGCCTCCGACGACCCGATCATCCCCAACCGCCTCCACCTCATCGACGCCCTGGACAACTTCCTTACCTACGCCGGCTTCGCGCTGCTGCTCCTCGCGTTCGTCGCACTGATCCCAACCGGCGGCGGCCTCGCCCTGGCCACCACAGGAGTCGCCGCGGGGACCCTGTCTGCCGAAGCCGCTATCCAGGCCGCCACCCTCGGTACCCTCGGCATCGCCCTTATGGCTGCGAGTTCCGGCGCCTCACAACCCACTGGCGGAGATACTCCTGGTTCTTCCGGTGGCGGCGCGGGTCCAGCGGAACAACCGGCGGACGTGCTCGGGGGGAGACGCAAGGCTTCGGAGCTCGCCGAGTGGGCCCGCGCGCAGGGCTGGACAGAGTCACGGACACCGAACGGACCGCCGAAGTTTCGGGATGAGAACGGTGTCGTACGTCTGACCTTGAAACAGGGAAGCGGCAGGGCTCCGGGGAGCGACATGCCGCACGTAGAGATTCGGAACGCGAACGGAGAGCGTATCGACCCTTCCGGTAACGTCGTCCCCCGCAAGAGTCCAGGAAACCACACGCCCATCGACTGGGACCTGCCATGAATACCGAAGAAGTCGACTACACCAATCTGCCGGGCTTCAGGGGCGTCTACCTTGAAGACAGCTTCGTCACCGATATCGAAGCCCGTCCAGGGCGGCTGAGCTTCCGCCTCGATCTGGTCCTGACACCGGAGCATCCGACGTACCTGCCGCCCCGCCCAGGTGAACAGCACTGCTACCGGGAAGCGGTGATCGAGTTCACCGACGTGCGACGTCTTGTGTGGGCCGGGCAGGGAACCCCACCTGCCACCGACTCCTCTGGCACTCATGACTACGGCGGAGCAGACTCCTTTGTGGCGACTGGCAACGTCTACCGCATCGAAGGGGATTGGGGAGAAATCGAAATTGAATCCGAAGCCCCTTACATCCGTTTCCTTTCCGCTTACCGAGGTTGAACTAGTGATGTCGCAGGTGATGACGTTCGTTGATCCCTGCGGTATGCCGTTGGTATGCGGTATCCACAAGGCGGCGGGCTGGCCGCCGAACGGCAGCGGGGCCGCAAGGAGTCACCCTCCGCGGCAGACCTTCCCGTGAGCAGGTGCCCGTCCTGCTATGGCGCTACCAGCGCCGGACGAACCGGCTCACCGACCACCTCGGCTGCGTGGTCAAGGAGTCAGCGGGCCGGGCGGGCGCTCGTCTATCCCGCGCTGTGGCCGCAGCGGTGTCGCGCTCGACCGCGCTGCGGATGCTCATACGGCTGCCGCTACCCCGGCCGTGCGTGCCGCAGGTCCTCGGCATGGACGACTTCGCCCTCAAGCGCCGCCACCGGTACGCCACCATCCTGGCGGACGCGAAGAAAGGATACACACTTCGGATCGCACGAATTAAACGTGCGCAGCCCCCACGGATTGATTTACATTATCCAGAACCCCCGCCACGACGCCCAGTAGAATCATCACCCCCATAGCTTTCGAAGAGTCAAAAAGTGCCGATTGTAGCCATCTCGGCTCTTCGTCGGGAGATTTCCACGCCCCAAATCGAAAGAAATTCCACGCGTAGACAAAAAATCCAGTTGCAGCATACTGCATCCAGCGCCGAAATTCACCGCTCACCATGGCCGATATAATCACAAATATTAGCGCGACAGCGGCGCACGACAAGGATACCCGGGTGGCCTGCACGACTCTAGGCATCCGAGTCGTAACACCATGCGGAACCACTGATCCGCTGGCGAAAACCGACCTAATTCGTAGATTCCTCAAAGCCTGCCAGTCGTTCCTAATTTTCTCTCGATACCGCCCCAGACTTGGAACCACATCGCGAGGACGCTTCGCTACGCCCTTGTAGAAGAGCAGTGTCTCGCGATTGGAAATTAGACTAACGAACCCAACTCCGCGAATGTCCGCGCGGTCCACAAGGCGTCCTTGACGATCCTTTCTACTCCATCTCGGAACACTGGGATCACACTGGTGGCCGTCATGAAGACGCCGCGCTCGCTTGTGGTGGCGACAATAAGACCACTCCCCGGCAACTACTTGCCGACAGGGTTTATCCCTACGCCTTTGCGTTGTGTGGTAATACTTGCACGTCACTGGCCAAGCTCGCCCGCGCATCACCCAAATTAATGTCCTGACTGCTGCCACAAGGGGTAGAAACAAAGCCCCGACCACCAGAGGCCAGGGAACAGGGTAAAAAGCCTTGTCGAGCCATACGGCAAAGATGGTCAGACCTTGACCGAGCAGATCAAATACGTCATCCACTCACTGCCTCCTGTTCCTCCCACCTTTCAACATTTCGTACGGACCTACCCGCTTGACGACATGGCCTAAAGAGTCGGCATACAGCTCTTCGAAAGCGACACCCTTGTTGGATGGGTATCCCGGACCAACTCCGCGCCGTGGCACTGGATACTCACCTGAACTCACCGGCCGAAGATCAAGAATTTCAGGTAACGGCGGTGGGCGAGGCTGCGCCGGGTCTGCCGTTCCCCTGCCAGCGCGGCGTCGATTCGTGCCCGGTCGCCTTGCAACATGGTGAGCTTGGCACGCCGCTGGCTAATCTCCGCCCGGTGTCGTACAGCTTCGGCGCGGGCCGCAGTCTGGGCGTCGACGAGGACGCGTCGTTCGGCCGCGATGCGTTGCTGCAGCTGGTTGCGATTGGTCTGTGCGTCCGCCTCGGCTGTCTTGCGGTCACCCTGGAGACGGGCACGATCGGCTGCGGCGCGGTCAGTTAACACCCGCTGTTCAGGAGGCGAGAGCTTGGCGGGGGATGTCTGCCGCGCCCGACTCTCGATCCCCTGGCGCCAGCTCTCCAGAGCGCGGGCGCGTTTCTCGCCAACGCTCGGTACGCGGGTTTCGTAACCGCTGGACAGTACAAAGAACGCGGTGACGTTACCGTATCCCCCGCCCGTGACATACCTGACACTGGTGAAGTCGGCGGCGGTCCTGATACCTGAGGCGATGAGGGCGTCGATGGTCTTTGCGCCCATGTTCGATAGTTTCGCGGCCTCCTGGATGGACGTACGACGGAGCCGGTCCTGGATGTGGCTCCGCTGCAGCAGCGCGAGCGCCTCGTCGCGTCGCTTCTGCTCCTGGCGGGGAAGGTCGGCGAGTTCCCTGTCGATCGTGGTGAGGCGCTGGTTCAGCGCGACGTTGATACGCGCCGCCTCCTTGTGCTGCTCCGCCTGCAAATGCTGGATGCGGGCGGAGTCCTTCGTGTCCCGATCCTTCTCTCGCTTCTCCAGAGCCTGGGCTTCCCGGTCCAACTTCACGAGGGCTTTCGCCGGGTTGTCGAGCGCCCGGGCCTGGCGTCGTAGATCGCGCCGACGGGTCTGGGCGACTCGTACTTCGAGCCGGGTCCGACGGCCAATTCCGCCGGCCACCAGCGCAGTGAGCGTGGCTCCGCCCTGCGCAGCGGGGAGCGCTGACGCGGTGAGGAGCGAGGCGACGACCAGCGACGCCGGAGCAACAAGGAGCAGCACTGTGAACACAGCGAGGGCGACGTCAGCCGGCCTGCGCCGATGGAAGCCCGAAGGCCCCGAGGCGGCAGGAACGGTGGCCGCGGCTGCTACAGGGCCCGGCTGTTGCAGGTGATCGGCCAGCCATGAGGGAAGCGATCTGGGTCCAGACGGCTGCGAGGCGGAAGTAGTTGCAGCTCCGGACGCTGGTGGCTTTGCGCCGGTAGAATTAGCGGCCGACTGGAACGTCCTCTGCGACAGTGCGGGAAGAGCGGACAGCGGCTGTGAAGACAGATCTCGTACGCGGCCGGCCAAGTCACGCAGCCCGCGGTCGGGGTGGCTCAGTAGCGTCCCGAAACGCAGCGATGCGGAGGGATCCTGGAAGTCCTCCTCCGTCAGCAGCAGGAACTCGCCGTCGGGCTCGTGCAGCTGGTCCCAGAGCGACGGGTCGATCGACAACGCGATCAGTGAGAGATAGATGACCCAAGTGGAGAACCGGTCCAGAGCGGGACCGAAGTCGTCGTCCGAGCGGTTCGGTGACTGGTAGTTGCGATGCCCCTTCTCGGTGGCCCGGTAAGTGGCAAGGGCAGGCACAAACATGCCGTCATAGTCAACAAGCCGGAACGTGCCGTCACCGGCGACAAGCAGGTTGCCGTGCTGGAGGTCACCGTGAGCGACTCCGGTGACGGCAAGGTCCGCAGTGAGTGCGGCAAAGCGGGCGGCGAGGGAGGAGAACATAGATGGGTCTGCACGGTGGTCCTCGATCCAGCGGATCAGACCGCTACCCTCCACCCACTCCATCTTGAGCATGGGATACCACTCGCCGAAGACCAGGACGCCCTGCGGCTGGTATTCGAAGCTGATGTTCCAGGGCTGGGAAAGCGACGTGCCGTCCAGCGCCGCCAAGTGACGGCTAATCGCGTCGTAACGCGATTCCTGGGCGGCGACGTCCTGGGTGAAGCATTTGACGGCATAGCGACGTCCCGACTGCGAGGTCACCGAGAAGACACTGGCAAAATTTCCAGAGATAGGTTTGGGGCCAAGTACAGGGTCGCGTTTTACCGCACCGCTCTTGAGCTCCCGGTCACGAAAGCACACAAGCGTGTTCTGCAGCGCTTCCACGTATTGCCCGCCAGTGGGAAATTTCCGAGTGCTCCGCATTCCGGAGCCGGTCGAGCCGATGCGGGGGTCGCCCGACGTCGCGGCCATGGGTGCTACCGATTCCTCTCCGTCCGGGCCAGGATGCGCACCAGCGCCACGTCATCGTTGCGCATCAGCCGGGCTGCGCGCTGCTCCCGTACCCAAGAGCCGAATTCCTCTTGCCCCTTGTCGGCCGCGTCGCCGAGTTCATGCCATGGATGCGACTGCTCCTCGCAGCCGCGCAGGAACCATGCGGCGAGGGCGTCCGTGGTCAGCAGAAGCTCGTCACCGTCTCGCAGATGGCCGCAGGTGTGAGCCAGACGACTGGCGATGAGGTCGACGTCGTGATTGCGGCTGCCGAGAAGAAGCGGGTTGAGGCCGAATTCGGCCGACGAGGCAATTGGGAAGGCCCTCACCTCACCGCAGGACACGTGGAACAGGCAGCTGTCGCCCAGCGCGACGGCGTGGAACTCCCACTCGGCGGGTCCGTACAGTTTCGGGCCTCCGTCGTCCGGATCCGCGAAGGGTAGCGGGTACAAGCGCAGGGCGACGAGAGTAGCGAACGCGCCCTTCTCAAGGCCCGGTTGCTCGTACCACTGCACGGGACGTCCTTCAGTCTGTCGGCGCGAGCAGTACTCCCTGATCTGGTCGTCCCACGGTTCTACGGCTCGGCGTACGAGCTCCGCTGACAGAGTGCCCGGGTCGTCGAACACCTCCGGATGCAGGGCGCCCACCTCAGCCGCATGCTCCACCAGCAGCCGGGACCAGCGTGTGGCCAACAGGCTTTCCGAGGCCCCATCCGAAACGGCGGCACTCAAGGGATAGGCCACGGCCTCGTCAGAGCTCGCGTCCGGACGAATGCCAATCGCGTCCTCGCACTCGGACTCGGAACTCCCCTCCTTCGGAACCAGGAAACGGTTCACGAAGACTACGGGTGCCACCCACGTCACCTCAGTTCGGTGGCTCGGGTTCCGATGTCAAGGAACTCCACGACCGAGGTGATGTCCGCGTTGTAGACGAATCCCCGAGTGTTTTCCGAGACATGGTGGCCCTGCGAAGAGGCGTAAGAGCGCATGTGGCTTGGCAGCGCACTGGACATCTGGAAGAGGGTCCGTGCGTAGGAGTCGGGCAGACCAGTCTCCGAATCCGGGAAGGTGATCGGCGAACCCCCGGCAGCAGAGACGTGCAGGTTGAACAACAGCACGGCACCGTCGGCGGTCGCATGCGAGGCGATGGAGATCGCTGCACTGGTCGGATCGCCGTCGGTCGACTCACCGTCAGTGAGATTCAGTACGATCGGCGGGAAACCGCCTGGGTGCTGCTCGATCCATCGGGCCACCAAAGAGTCTGCGTATCCCAGAGCCCGCGTCATTGGGGTACCGCCCTGAGAGACCGGGTCCATCCATACCGGGAAACTGACATTGGTTTCGACCAGTCCGCCAGCCCCGTCGGCGACCTTCTTGACTCGGTTCTCTACACGCGCGGGATTGTTGGCGACCTCGCTCAGCGGTACCAGATCGCGGCCAGCCAGGACGCCCCCGAACGCTGAGCCGACCGAATGCCCGTAACCGACGACCGCGACGTGAAAGTAGTCCCGGACACCTTCCTCTTTGGCGCACTTGACCGATAGCTCGGTGAGCAACCGGTTGATGGCGTCCGCGACGACGTCTGCCTTCTTCTGAGGGACTTCGCCGCCGATCGAGTCGCTCATCGACGTCGACTGGTCAACGAGGAAGATGAAGCAACCCGGATTGGTACGACTGATCTCAGCGGAGTACGACATGACTGAGGCCTCGGCTCCTACCTCGGGAACGTCGGTGGGTGCTCATGCGGTACTAGACAAGCCCCCCTGGTGGAGACAGATGCTAGCCCATTCAGAGTCTTCGGCGTAGGTCGCATAGACGTTCCCGCAGACGGGACAAGGTGGATGAATGCGAACATTATTGGCGTTAACGCCCTATTGCTGCCACTCTGTGGAACAGAGGGCACCGGGGGAACCCGAGCACCTATGGCCAACGGCGTCACGGTGGAGTCCGAGTGCGCCAACCTCAGTATGGGGGCCGCCAGGCAGTACCGCACTGTCAAGCCCGGGGCCACATCGCCGTCGTGCCAGATCCGTGCCAGATGGGGCGGTACGCCAGGGTCGATAGCGGTCGGCACGAAAGCAGGCAAAATCAGGATACCCGGGCGTTCCTGTAGGTCAGGAAAGCCAGCATGCCTGACAGGCCCGGCGATTCCCAAGCTCAGAGCGCGAGTTCGATTCTCGTCACCCGCTCCATATCGAACCCCCAGGTCAAAGGCCGGGGGGTCGCTTGTTGTCTAGACCTCTCCGGGGTCGTCGTGCCCTCCGCGTGCCCTATCTCGCAGTCCCGTGCCCCGTCAGGGCGGGCCTCTCGCGCCACTCACGACACGCGCGTGTCAGTTGTCCCGAATGCTGAGACGCATTTTCTATGACCTGCACCACTCCTGTCTGGGGATTGTGAAGTCGCAGCCGCGAAGGGAGTAGCCGCGGACATGGCTGGGCCGGGGCAGACGGCGGTCCGTCGGCCCCGGCCCGGTTGGGGGTGTGGTCACGCCTCGCGGGCGGTCGCCTCTTCGGTGGCGTCGCGCCGTTGCTGGCGTACCTCGGCGTTGATGCTCTGGGCGAGCTTGCGCTGGTGCTTCTCCTTGGAGTGCTGGTAGATGAGCTGGGCCCGCTCGGAGGACTGGCCGGCGCGGACCATGAGGTCCTTCAGCTTCGCGCCGGTGTCGGCCGCGAGGGTGTTGCCGGTGTGCCGGAGGTCGTAGAAGCGGAAGCCGTCGGGCATGCCGACCTTGGCCCGCGCCTTGCGCCATTTCCGGCCGAAGGTCGACCGTCGGAAAGGCGCCTTCCGCTCGCCGATGAACAGCAGGCCGTCCGGCTCCTTGGCCGCGAACCACCGCAGGTGGCGCCGGACCTCGGGTATCAGGAAGTCGGGCAGGAAGACGACCCGTTTGCCCGCCCGGGACTTCGGGTCGCCGGTCACGCGCCGCCCGCTGGTCAGCTCGGGCGACGCCTGGTCGATGCGGAGCGTCCCCTTGTCCAGGTCGACGCTGGTGCGGCGCAGCTCCGCCAACTCCTCCGGGCGGAGGGAGGCGAAGGCCCCGAGCAGGACCATCAGCCGCCATCGCGGGCCCATCGCGTCGGCGAGGTCGAAGACCTGCTCGATCGTGGCGACGGGCCGCTCGTCCGCCTCCTCCTTGCCCGCGCCCCTGATCCGGCACGGGTTGCCTGTGTGAGGGCGCGGCACTCGCGGGAACGGCACGGTGGCCCCGCGCAAGGAGCGGGTGGCTCTTGCAGGCAGTCTGGCGGCCGTCGTAGCGTCGCGGTTCTTGGACCGACGCGGCCGTGGGGGGCTGGGCGTGGCGTTGCTGATGGTGGCGGCGGCCGTGTACGGGGTGGTGCAGCTGTTGCTGCCGTCGTCGTTGACGCGGTCGGTGCGGTGGCCGGTGGTTTTGCTGGCGGTGGCGGTGGGGGTCTACGGGTGCGGAGTGGCGACCGCCTTGCTGGAGCTGGTGTACACGCGCGTGGTCGCGGACATCACGGGTGAGCGGTTGTCGAGGGTGGTGGCCAGGGCCTCGTACACGGTCGATCCGGTCGTCGAGGAGTTGGTGAAGGTCGCGCCGCTGGTGCTGG
>NZ_JAVSCF010000262.1:0-8790 GCF_031932565.1 Streptomyces sp. B1866 | reverse complement strand
CGGGGCGGCGCCGCCCGGGCCCGCCCGGCCTGGGCCCGCGCCGCGCTGCGCGGCGGGCTGCCGCCGCTGCTGCTGGGCGCGGTCCTGGTCGCCGCCTGGCAGATCGCGTCGGGCACCGGCGCCGTGGCCGCGTACTACCTGCCCGCCCCGGACGACCTGGGACGGCACTTCGCCGACGACGTGGCGCACGGCCCCCTGCTGGACTACACCGGCGAGACCGTGCGCGAGGCGATGGCCGGCAGCGGCATGGGCGTCGGCGCGGCGCTGCCGCTGGGCTACCTGATCGCGCGCAGCCGCCTGGCCGCCGCCGCCCTCCAGCCGTACGTGGCCGCCTCCCAGGCGGTGCCCGCGGTGGCCGTCGCGCCGCTGCTGACCCTGTGGCTGGGCTACGGGCTGCTGCCCATCGCGGTGCTGTGCGCGCTGCTGGTGTTCTTCCCGGTGCTGGTGAACACGGTGCTCGGCCTGCGCACCCTGGACGCGGACGTGCTGAACGCGGCGCGGGTGGACGGGGTCGGCGGCTGGGGCCTGCTGTGGCACATCGAACTGCCGCTCGCGCTGCCGAGCATCCTGGCGGGGGTGCGCGGCGGCCTGACCCTGTCGGTCACCGGCGCGGTGGTCGGCGAGTTCGTGGTCGGCGGCGAGGGCCTGGGCCAGCTGCTGTCCGTGCAGCGCGGCGAGGCGGACACGATCGGCCTGTTCTCGACGCTGGTGATGCTGGCGCTGCTGGCCGCGGTGCTGTACGGGGTGGTGCGGGTGGCCGAGCGGCTCGTCGAGCGGTACGTGCAGCGGTGAGCGCGGACCGGGACGCTCCCGCGCGGACCCCCGCCGCCGGACTGCCGGACTGTCGGAACCTTCCACGCGGGTAAGGAGAAGGACGTGCGATTTGTGCGGACGACCGGCGCACGGCGCCGGGCACACCGGATCACCGGGGCGGCCGTCGCGTCGGCGCTGGCGCTGGTCACGCTCACCTCGTGCGCCGGGGACCCGGCGGACGGGGGCGGCGAGGACGGCGGGATCACGGTGGGGCTGACCTACCAGCCCAACATCCAGTTCGCGCCCTTCTACGTGGCGAAGGAGAAAGGCTACTTCGAAGACGCCGGAATCGACGTGAAGCTCCGTCACCACGGTGCCGCGGAGGACCTTTTCGGCGCGCTGAACTCCGGCCGCGAGGACCTGGTGTACGCGGGCGGCGACGAGATGCTCCAGGCGCGCTCCAACAATGTCCCGATCGTCGACGTCGCCACCGTCTACCGGTCGTATCCGGTGGGCCTCATCGTGCCCGCCGGGTCCGATATCCGGGAGCCGAAGGACCTCAAGGGGCACACCGTCGGCACGCCCGGCCCCTATGGCGAGACCTATTTCGGGCTGCTGGCGCTGCTGAACCAGGGGGGTCTTTCCAAGAAGGATGTGAAGGTTCAGTACATAGGATTCACCCAGGCGACGGCGCTGGCCGGCCACAAGGTCGACGCGGTCATGGGATACGTCAACAACGACGCGGTCGCCTTCCGGCAGGCGGGCCGGCCGGTGCGCACCATCGCGCCGGGCCCGGACGCGCCGCTGGTGGGCGTGGGCCTCGGCGCCCGGCGCAACACCCTGGGCCGGCGCGCGGAGGACGTGTGCAAGGTCGTGGCGGCGACGCTGCGAGGGGTGCGGGAGGTGGTCGACCACCCGGAGGAGGCCGTGCGGATCAGCGAGAACTACGTACCGGGCCTGGACGACGCCAAGCGGCGGGCGAACGCGCTGGCGGTGCTGGAGGCCACCCGGCCGCTGCTGCGCACGGAGCCCGGCGGGCGCCCGGGGTACAACGACCCGGCGGTGTGGGAGCGGATGGCGGACTTCATGTCCCGGCAGGGGCTGCTGGAGAAGCCGGTGACGGCGCGGGACGGGTTCGACAACGCCTACCTGCCCAAGCCCTGACCGGCGCGCGGGCGGCCCGGCCGGGCGCGGGCCCGGCCGTCACCTCCGGCCCCGCCCGCCCGGCGCCCGCCCCCGGGCCGCCCGGCCGAAGGCCCACCAGATCACTCCGGCGCCCACCGCGGTCACCGCCGCACCGACCGCGGCCGTGACGTGCATGGCGTGCACGAAGCCCTGGTCGGCGAGGTCGGCCAGGCGCGGGCGGTCGAGCCGGGCGGCCAGCAGGCGGGCGGACTCCGCGGACTGCGCGGCGGCCCGGCCCACCGGCTCCGGCAGGTCGCGCAGGTCCGGGCCGACCCGGTCGCGGTACGCGCCGGCGAGCACCGAGCCCAGGACCGCGACCCCGAGCACGCCGCCGACCTGCCGGGTGGCGTTGTTGACGGCGGAGCCCGCGCCGGTGCGCCCCGAGGGCAGCACGGCGATCACGGCCTCGGTGGTGGGGGCGATCGCCGCGCCCATGCCCAGGCCCTGGAGCACGAGCAGGGCCCAGAACACGCCGAGGCCGCTGTGCTCGTCCAGGAAGACGTACGAGAAGAAGGCGGCCGCGGCCAGCAGCATGGCGGCGGTGACCACGGGCCGCACGCCGAAGCGCCGCACCAGCCGGGCCGAGGCGGGGGCGCCGGCCAGCACGCCGAAGGCGACGGGGGTGAGGGCCGCCCCGCAGGCCAGCGGCGTGTGCCCCTGGACGCCCTGGAGGTAGAAACTCGTGTAGTACATGGAGCCGTTGAGGCCGAAGAAGGCGAGCATCACGGCGACGCTGGCGCCGGCGAACCGGACGTCGGCGAACAGGCGTACGTCGAAGCTGGGGTTGGCCACGCGCAGTTCGACGGCGACGAAGGCGGCCAGCAGGGCGGCGCCGCCGATCAGGGCGCCCAGCACGGCCGGATCGGACCAGGCGCCCCGGTGCCCGCCCTCGATGACGCCCCAGACCAGCGCGAACAGGCCCGCGGTGGACAGCGAGACGCCGGCCGGGTCGAACCGCGGGGGCACATCCTGGGGGCCGCGGCCGGGCAGGAACAGCAGCGCGCCGGCCCCGCACAGCAGCACGATCGGCACGTTGACCAGGAAGACCGAGCCCCACCAGAAGTGGTCCAGCAACAGGCCGCTGAGCAGCGGACCGGTGGCGATGGCCAGCCCGCTGGAGCCGGACCACACGGCGATGGCCCCGGCCCGGTGCCGCTCGTCGAAGATCTGGGCGATCAGCGCCAGCGTCGCGGGCATGACCAGGGCGCTGCCGGCGCCCATGGTGCCGCGGGCGACGACCAGTTCGGTGGCCGACTGGGCGTAGGCGGCCCACACGGAGGCGGCGCCGAAGACGGCCATGCCCGCGAGCAGCAGTCTTCGGTGCCCGTGCCGGTCGGCCAGGACCCCGCCGGTGAACATCAGCACCGCGAAGACGAGCGTGTAGGAGCTGACGCTCCACTGCAACTCGGTGGGGCTCGCGCCCAGGCCCCGGCCCGGGTCGGCCAGCGTGGTGAGGGCGACGTTGAGGACCGTGTTGTCCAGCCAGATGGCCAGCTGGGCCAGCACCAGCACGGCCAGCGCCAGGTACTGGCGTCGGGTGGGCGGCAGCGGGACCGCCTCCCGGGCGGGGGCGGCGGGCTGCGTGGTGTTCGGTGCGGCCATGGATCGGCGCCTTTCGGAACCACGGCGGGTGCGCCGTGTCGTACGTGGGTGCTCTTGCGGGCCCCGGGCGGGGGTAGCGTGGGCCGCCCGCGGTGCCGCGTCGCCCTGCGGCGGCGTGCGCACGGGCGCCCCGGTGGCCTGGCAACAGGCTGTCACGATTGGTAGCTGAGTGTCCGGCCAACCGCCGTGACTGACCTGATCTGGCACTTTCCTGACGGTGACGATTTCGCAACGGCACGGATAGGGCCAGGTGAGAGCGTTGTCCGTACGGATGTGTCGTTGTCCGGGCTTGACCGCGGTCCCGCCGACTTGTCCCTAACTGAACGATCTTCCTTGCCGCCCGGTGTGCGTGCTCGTTATCGTGCAAGCACAAGCAACGGGGGTACCCTTTGAGCTATTTCGGCATTCAACCAAATGGCCGTGCGCCGCTGGCCCCAGAGGCGGGCGCCGAGGAAAAGGGGGGCGGCGCGGTTTCCGGAAGCGAGATCGGCGACCCGGGGCAGACCGGTGGGGCCGACAACGTCGAGGCCGCCCTCGGGCAGGCGCTGCGCCTGCTGGAGACCGCCGTGCACCACCACCGGCGCAGCGTGCTGGCCGGGGTGAGCGCCGACCTTCCCGTGGACGGCGAGGCGGTGGCCGGGTGGGTGGCCCGCCTGGTGCTGCGCGCCGAGCGGGACGTCATCTGGGCGCTGCCGGACATGGCCTCCGAGGAGCACGGGAAGCTGATCGCCCAGACCCTCGCGCAGCTCGGCGCCAAGGGAGTGCGCACCCGCATGCTGTGCCCGCCGCCGCTGATCCGCGGCCAGGTCTGGCAGCGGTGCGTGGGCGCCTCCGGCGCCCGGGTCGACCTGCGGCTGTCCGGCGCGGTCCGGCAGGAGCTGGTCGTGGTGGACGCCGCCGCGGTCATCGCCCCCGACGCCTGCGCGGGCGAGCCCGGCGGCTCCCGGGCCTCCATGATCCAGAACTCGACCGTCGCCGACATGCTCCACCAGATGCTCTCCGGCATGTGGGACATTGCCCAGCGCCCCTCCCGGCCGCTGTCCTTCCAGGGCGGCGCGCGGGGCCGGGTGCTGCGCCAGGTGCTGACGCTGATGGCCGAGGGGTACAAGGACGACGCCGCGGCCCGCAAGCTCGGCCTGTCGGTGCGCACCTACCGGCGGTATGTCGCCGACATCATGCGTGATCTCCAGGTCGAGTCCCGCTTCCAGGCGGGCGTGCGGGCGGTGCGCTCGGGCCTGATGGAGCTGAACCAGGGTGACTTCTAGGCCGACCTCGCGCGGCCTCTCGGCCCGGGGTCCGGGCTCTGACCTGCGCTGACGTCGGCCGATTCGCCCCGTTCGCGGGGTTGTGCGACCCTGCCCGGTGGCAACTTCCTGCGGATTCCCCGGCCAGACCCCCCGGTATGCCCCGTATGCTTGCAGCTATATGACAGCCGGAGTTACTGACCGGTTTCCATGGTCGCGTGCGTGACAGGTAGTGGACTCGGGGGTTGTCCCGGTCTGGAACCGGCGCCTAGCGTCGTGTGGCACGTACGTCGCTTTGTCCATGCCAAAAATGGAGGTGCGCGGTAGATGGCCGCCATCGTCGAAGAGCGTCGGGAAACCATCAAGGAAATCGTCGTCGATATTCTTGAGATCGAGCCCGGCGAGGTCACGGACACCAGCCTCTTCAAAGAAGACCACGATGCGGACTCGCTACGCGCCATCGAAATCCTGGCCGCCCTTGAAAAAACGTTCAATATTGTCATCGATCAGTCGGAACTCAGTCGCATGGTAAACCTCGACGGCGTCTACGAGGTCGTTTCCGAAGCGGCTGGATGGCAGTGACGGCGTCACCGGACCTCTCGGCGCACTTAACCACGGGCCCGACCAGCCGGTCGGCCACGGGATCCGACGGAAGGCGGGGCAACATGCAGGAGGAGCCGGCCCGCAGGGTCGTGATCACCGGCATGGGACCGGTGTCCGGCATCGGTGTCGGCACCGCGGAGTTCCTGGCCGGCCTGCGTGCGGGCGCCAGCGCCGCGAAACCCGTCACCTCCTTCGACACCGAGGGCTTCGACCACGCCATAGCCTGCGAGATCACCGACTTCGACCCCGACACCTGGATCCGCCGAGTCGACCCGGCGACCCTCGGCCGGGCCAGCCGCTTCTGCGTGGCGGCCGCCCGGATGGCCGTGGCCGACGCCGGCCTGAGTGACGCCGACCTGCGCGACCGGTCGTGCCTGATCTCCATCGGCACCACCGACGCCGAGTCCCGCGACCTCGACCACCTGGTCGAGACCGAACTCGACCAGGGCCCCGAGCACATGGATCCGGCCACCGCACGCCGGGTGTCCCCGGGCCGCCTGTCGGCCGCCGTCGCCCAGGAGTTCGGCCTGCGCCGCGCCGAGGCCGTCACCCTGCCCACCGCCTGCGCGGCCGGCAACTACGCCATCGGCTACGGCTTCGACGCACTGCGCGCCGGAGACGTCGACATGGTCCTGTGCGGCGGCGCGGACGCGCTGTGCCGCAAGACCTTCACCGGCTTCTACCGGCTCGGCGCCCTCGCCCCCGAACGCTGCCAGCCCTTCGACGCCGACCGCCAGGGCATCCTCATCGGCGAGGGCGCGGGCATCCTGCTGCTGGAGACCCTGGCCTCCGCCCGGGCCCGCGGCGCCCGCGTCTACGCCGAGGTCCTGGGCTACGGCCTGAACTGCGACGCGCACCACCCCGTCGCCCCCGACCAGGACAGCGTGGCCCGCTGCATGCAGCTTGCCCTCGACAACGCGGGCGTCAAACCCGCCGAGGTCGACCTCATCTCGGCGCACGGCACCGGCACCCGGGCCAACGACGTCACCGAGGCGGGCGCCATCCGCACCGTCTTCGGCGCCGCCGCCCCGCGCACGGTGTCCGTCAAGTCCATGCTCGGCCACAGCATGGGCGCCGCCGGGGCGCTGTCCGCCATCGCCTGCTCCCTCGCGCTCACCGAGGGGTTCATCCCGCCGACCATCAACCACGAGCGCACCGACCCCGAGTGCGGCCTGGACTGCGTGCCCAACCACGCCGTCGACGCCGACCTGACCATCGTGCAGAACAACGGCCTCGCCTTCGGCGGCAACAACGCCGTCGTCGTCCTCGGCAAGGCCGGACGCCGCACCGAGGCCTGGTCGTGACCCAGCTCATCGCCGGGGCCGGCGCCGTCGCCAGCGTGGGCGAGGGCGTCGGCGCGCTGTTCGGCGCGCTGTGCGCGGGCACCAGCGGCCTGGCCGGGCTGCGCGGCTTCGACGCCGCCCGCTACCGGGTCCGGCACGCGTACGAGATCGACGACCGGCCCCCGGGCGGCGGCGACGTGCCCGGCCGGGCCACCGCCTGGCTGCTGCGCGCCGTGGCCGAGGCCGCCGCCCAGGCCGGCCTCGGCGACGACCTCGCGGACGTGCCGGTCCTGGTCGGCACCGGCCTGCGCGAGCTGCGCTCGGCCGAACTGGCCTGGCGCGACGGCGTCCCGTTCGACGCCGCCCGGCAGCACTTCGGCACCGCGCTGCGCGAGCGGTTCGGCGCGCAGCGCACGTACACCTTCTCCGGGGCCTGCTCGGCGTCGCTGTACGCGCTGGCCATGGGCGCCGACATGGTTGAGGGCGGCATGGCCGACACCGTCGTGGTGGCCGGTGTGGACACGCTCACCGAGAGCATGCACGGGCTCCTGGACCGGGTCAACAGCGAACCGCCGCGCCAGGTGCGCCCGTTCGACCGGGCCCGCCGCGGGGTGCTCATGGGCGACGGCGCCGCCGCGGTGGTGCTGCGCCGCGAGGAGCCCGGCGCGGCCGGCTCCGCGCTCGGCCGGCTCCGCTCGGTCGGCGTCAACTGCGACGCCCGCCACGTCACCGCCCCCGACCCGCAGGGCATCGCGGCGGCCATGCGCGACGCGCAGCGGCGGGCCGGCGTCAAGCCGTGCGACATCGACCTGGTGCTGCTGCACGGCACCGGGACGCTGCTCAACGACGGGGCCGAGGCCGCCGCCCTCGGCCGGGTCTTCGGGCGCCACGTGCGCGGCCCGCTGATGACCGCGCTCAAGTCCATGACCGGCCACACCTCGGGCGGCTCCGGGCTGCTCAGCCTCATCGTCGCGCTGCGGGCGCTGTCCTCCGGCCGGGTGCCTCCCGTGGTGGGCCTGGCCGACCCCGCGCGGGAGGCCGCCGCCTTCCGCTTCGCCCGTGAACCGGTCGCCGGAGCCGACCTGCGCGTGGCGCAGATCGACGCGTTCGGTTTCGGCGGAGTCAACGCGGTGGCGATCGTCGAGCGGACGGGCGGCCACCGCTTTGGGCATCCTGGGAGGGTGACATCGGGCGGCGAGCGGGCGACGGGCGGCGGACAGGCGACGGGTGGCGGGCGGACGGCGGCGGACGCCGGACGGGCGGGACACCGGTGACCGTCCGGGAAAGCGCCGTCGTCACCGGCGTCGGCCTGGCGGTGCCGGGCGCCGGCACGCCCGGCGCGCTGCTGCGCGCGGCCCCGGGCCGGGGCCGCGCCGAACCGGTCGACATCGGCGCCCGCATCGGCCGCCGCGGGCACCGCTACAAGGACCGGGCCACCCGGCTCGCGCTGTGCGCGGCCCAGGACGCGCTGCGGGAGGCGGGCCTGCTGCCCGCGCGGGACGACGGCCCACCCGGCTCCGGCGGCGGCACGACCCCGGCTCGTACGGGCGATACCGGCGGTACGGGCGGTACGGGCGGTACGGGCGGTACGGGCGCGGAGCGCGCGGCCTGTACGGACGGCCCCGACGGCCTCGGCGGCGGTGACGGTCCCGGATGCGCCGACGGGGAGGAACCGGACGACGCGGCCGGCGTCGTGGTCAGCACCAACCTCGGCAACCTCGACACCGTCTGCCTGACGACCGCCGCCATCGCCGCCGGGTCGGTGACCGACCTCAGCCCGATGGCCCTGCCCAACGCGTCCAGCAACGTGACCGCCGCGTGGCTGGCCATCCGCTTCGGCCTGCGCGGCCCCAACCTGACCCTGTCCAACGGGCCCACGTCCGGCCTGGACGCCGTGCACTGGGCCGCGGTGCTGGTGGCCGCGGGCCGCGCCCCGCGCGTGCTGGTGGTCGGCGTCGAGCCGTGCAACGAGGTGGTCCAGGGGCTGCTCGGCCACCCCGCCGCCGACCTGTTCGACGGCGCCGCCGCCCTGGTGGTGGAGGGCGCGGCGGCGGCCCGCGCGCGCGGCGCGGCCGCCCTGGCCGCGCTGGGCCGCTACGAGCGGCGGGCGGGCCTGGCGG